>QCQN01000046.1 GCA_003212175.1 Prochlorococcus sp. AG-449-P16 | reverse complement strand
AATTAAATTTAGGACCATAATGATCGCCCCCTTTTGCTTCTGGTGAAGTAGCTGCAAAAAGTTGAGGTAAAGCACCCATCTCAGCAGATTGAAAAATAGGGCTAAATAATTCCATAGAGAATGTTTCTATTGGACTAGGTTTAGGTTTTTGAGCAGTAAAAAGATTTGTTTTCGCTATCCCTGGATGAGCAGCTAAAGAAAGTATATTTTTGTTTTTTAAGTTCTCATTTAGTTCCAAAGCGAACATTACATTTGCCAATTTACTATTGGAGTAAGATTCCCATTTATTGTAATAGTTCTCTGCTTTAAGATTATTCCAACCAACTTTGCCAAAAAATTGTGCACCAGAAGTAACCGTTACAATTCTTGAGCCCTCTTTTTTCTCAATAATTGGAAGAAGCTTTAGGGTTAAAAGCATATGAGCTAAATGATTAACTGCAAATTGGATTTCATATCCCTGAGCACTAAGAGTTTTAGGAGGGTGCATTATGCCTGCATTATTGATTAGCAAGTCAAGATTTTCAAAATTATCAAAAATTTTGGACTGAATTTCAAGAACATTTTTTAAATCTGATAAATCTAATTCTAAAGGTGTAAATATTCCCTCTGGATTAAAGGCTTTGAGCTTCTTGATAGTTTGATTAGCTTTTTCATGGGATCTACAGGCAATTATTACATGAGCATTTTTTTCTGCTAAGGCCTTTGCAGTGTAGTACCCAAGACCACTATTCGCACCAGTTATTAGTGCTGTTTTGCCCTTAAGGTTAGGAATATTAGATGTTTCCCAATTAGAAATTTTAGATTTTGGAATAGTGGCAGTCATTTCGTAATCCTGCAAATTGCTTGGTATTTAACCAGAGCTTTATTACTATTTACTTTAAATACTGGAATTCAGTATCGTGAGCTCTTTTTGAGGGTACCTGTCAATATTATTTTTCAATTGCATATTGCCATTCGTTATTTTGAGATAAGCTGATTTCTCTAAGATGCTGTAGTTTTCTACTATTTATCTTAATAACTATCCCATCAGTTGGATATTTTGCAAATATTTTTTTCTCTAACCAATTTTTTTTATATACTTCGATTTCGCTTGTAATATTTGTGAAGTAACTGTGTGGGGTGCTGAAGCCGCATTTTTTAAGATAGTTAAGGGTTTCATATTGGTTAAGTCTTCCATTAAGTATTTGGAAGCATCGATAAGAGAGTAGTTGTTTGGGAAAGTAAAGGTGGAAAAGATTTCTTAAAAACAAAAAGAGAATTGGAGGAACTTAATATAATAGTTTTTCTTAATAAAGAGTTTGTTTTTGAAGAAATTCATCCCTTTTTAAAAGAGATTGAATCTGTTGTTGTAAGTCCATCAATACCTTTTGATCATGAAACTATTATCAAATTAAAAAAAAAGGGAATTAAAGTAATTGGGGAAATTAATGTTGCATGGGAAATTTTAAAAGACACAAATTGGATAGGTATTACTGGCACTAATGGTAAGACTACTGTTACTCATTTACTAAGTCATATACTCTGTGAGAATGAATTATATGCTCCTTTTGCCGGGAATATTGGTACACCTATATCTAAATATGCTTGCTACAAAAAAAATGAAAAAATTGACTGGATTGTCGCTGAATTAAGCAGTTATCAAATTGAAATATCTCCAGAAGTGAGGCCTAATATTGGAATCTGGACAACATTCACAGAAGATCACCTTGAAAGACATAAAACCCTTGAAAACTATTTCAAAATAAAAAAAAGCTTGCTAGAAAAATCAGATTTTAGGATTTATAATTATGACGATGAAAATCTTAGGAATCACTATAGTTCACTATCAAAAGGGGTTTGGATAACGACTAGTTTAAATAAATCAAATTTCATTAAATGCGATTATTGGATAGATGATCAAGGATTCATTGTTGAGAGAGAGAAGAGACTATTCAAGATTGAACATTTTTCTTTAAAAGGAATGCATAATCTTCAGAATCTTTTATTAGTAATAGCAGCAGCAAGAAAAGTTGGATTATCTGGAAAGAAGATTAAAGATTCTTTATCTAATTAC
>QCQN01000045.1 GCA_003212175.1 Prochlorococcus sp. AG-449-P16 | reverse complement strand
CCTATTTCATCATTATTAAATTTTCTTGAATCAAGATATTTATCACATAAAAATTTTCTTAATAAATTATATTCTGGATAAATTGAAATCTCATTTAATTTTATCGCTTGTAATGCCTCGAAAACTTTTGGACTTGGACCTAGAGTATTTTCATTAAAGTCTAAGCGGAGTAAATTTCTTCTATTTTCTAAAGGTGCAGAGTAAGACTGCATATTTATTATTTCTTCTCTTGGTCTTGGGAAAAGATTATTTAATTGATCAAAATCATTCATTACATTCTTTCTAAAGTTTCAATTCCTAGAAGCTCTAAGCTTAATTTTAGTGTTTTTGCGGTAAGATCACATAAATTCAGTCTAGAAATTTTTATATATTTTTCTTCTTTGAGTATTGGAACTTGATCATAGAATCTATTAAAAGTCTGACATAGCTCAAACAGATAATTGCATAATCTATTTGGCATTAAGTCTTTTTCAATAGATATTATGACTTCATCGAACTTAAGTAATTTTCTGATAAGTTTCCACTCAGATTTATGTTCATAATTTATATTTTGAGAATCTTGGGAGTCATAAACAAAATCATTTTTTCTTTTTATTCCTGCAATTCTTACAAGTGTATATAACAAATAAGGAGCTGTATTACCATTGAGGGAAAGCATTTTATCAAAACTAAATTGGTAATTAGTAATCCTATTTTGGCTTAAATCTGCATACTTAACAGCTCCTAATCCAATGATTCTTGAAGTATTTTCAATAAAATCTTCAGTCTCATAACGATTTTCATCTTCTAATCTTTTCAATAAATCTTTTTTTGCTCTTCTAACTGCTTCTTTTAATAAATCTTTTAAACGTATTGTTTCACCTTCCCTTGTCTTAAGTTTTTTACCATCAATTCCTTGAACTAAACCAAAAGGGACATGGTCTACTTGACAATTGTCTGGGATCCATTTTGCTTTTTTTGCAACTTGAAAAACTCCAGCAAAATGATTTGCTTGTCCATGATCAGTTACATAAATAATTCTCGAAGCATTATCTCCATTAGGAGGTTTATTGAATCTGTATCTTATAGCAGCTAGATCTGTGGTGGCATAGTTAAAACCCCCATCTTTTTTTTGAATAATTAGTGGTAAAGGTTTGCCTTCTTTATTAGTCATCCCCTCTAAAAATACACATTTTGCTCCATGATCTTCTACTAATATTTTTTTTAAATTCAAATCCTCAATAACTGATTTTAGGAAGGGATTATAAAATGATTCACCTCTTTCTTCTATTTTTATTTGTAAATTTTTATAGATTTCATCAAATTCTTTTCTAGATTGATCACATAATAATTTCCAAGCTTTAATTGATTTAATATCTCCGCTTTGTAATTTAACTACTTCCTCTCTAGATCTTTTTTGGAATTCAGATTCATTATCAAATCTTTTTTTTGATTCTTTATAAAATTCAACTAAATCACTTATCTTTATATTCCCTATCTCTTCTAAATCATTTGAATATAAATCTTTGAGCTGAGTAATAAGCATTCCAAATTGCGTTCCCCAATCTCCTACATGATTTAGTCTTAATACTTGATAACCTCTTAACTCGAAAATTCTGGATATTGAATCTCCTATTATTGTTGATCTTAAATGCCCTACATGCATTTCTTTAGCAATATTAGGACTAGAAAAATCTACAATAACTTTATTTGATAAGCCACTATCTAAATCTTTTTTAATTTGAGGTACTCCAGCCCTTTGGCATTGAATATTTGATTTAATTTCATTTAGGAGAACCTCATCTTTTAATTTTATATTTATAAATCCAGGCCCAGCTATGTCTAGACTCTTACATAATTTTGATATGCTTTTATTTTTATTTAAAAGGTTAATAAAATCATAAGAAATATCTCTTGGATTCTTTTTATATATTTTAGATAAACTTAAACAAACATTACATTGATAATCACCAAATTCCTCTTTTGTCGATTGTGTAATTAAATTTCTTCTAAGAATTTCGAACTCTTTTTCTTTATCATTTTTTTTAAGACTATCTAAAAGAGATTGTTCGAAGTTATTTGTTAATTCTTTAAAAATGATTAGCATTTATTGTTCTATTATTTATCTATATGATTAATTAATATAACGCATACTTAAATCAATCCAATTACTTTTGGTAATAGAAGAACTTGTTGAAATCAAATCAATACCTTTTATTAGATATTTACTAATTTCTTCAGGGTTTACGCCAGAAACTTCTATTATCAAATTTTTATTGACTTCTTTTTTTAAGCTATTAATTGATAAATCTCTTAATTCTTGAACGCTT
>QCQN01000044.1 GCA_003212175.1 Prochlorococcus sp. AG-449-P16 | reverse complement strand
CGTTTCCCAAAGGCTGCTATCACATTGCTTCATCCAGGAACAGTAAATACTGATTTATCTAGACCTTTTCATAAATTTGTTCCAGAACATAAATTATTTAGTAAAGAAAAATCCTCCCAACTCCTGATCAATATTATTAAAAATCAATCACCAGAATCTTCAGGAAAATTTATTGCATGGGATAGCTCAGAAATACCCTGGTAAATCAAACTTTATGCTTAAATTCCTAGAGCTTTAAGCCACTCATCTTTAGTACCTTTTTCAATCATTTTATAAATCTTTGCAGCAGGCATCCTTAAACGTTTTTCTAGTACTTTTAGAGGTTCAAGTTTTCTATTCTCTATTCTTTCCCCCTCATAGATCTGCTCTGTATTAATCCCTGATGCTGATATTGTCTCAACTTTTGTTTCCCTATCGCTACCAGTACCATTAATAGCTCTCCTATTTCTTCTCTCTCTCTCTCTAGTCCTTAAAACGGTCCATTTTTCTTCTGTAAGATCCATTGCGTATTTTCTTATATTTACACTTATTTCCTCTGGCTCACCCTCTTCACTAATGACAGTTGAAATTCCATCATCATACTGAAACATATATGCAGTTTGATGATCCCACTCTAGACCTTTTTCAACTCTTATAATTCTGCCTATTATTTGTGTCCATCTTAATTGTGCTTGTATTGAAGATAGATAAACGCATACTCGCAGATGAGGAATATCTACCCCCTCACTAATCATCCCTACAGCTATTATCCATTTTGTTCTCGAAGGGGAAGTATCATTTGTAAATTGTTCTATTTTTCTTGCGTCATTTCCATTCTCAGAATGAACGACTACGGAATCTTCCCCTGTTAAATGCTTAAGCGCTCTTGAGATCGCATTAGCATGATCAATGCCATCGCATACTATTAGCCCTCCAGCATGAGGATGCATTCTTCTGCATTCTTTAAGTCGATCATTTGCAGAAATTATTTGTTTCCTAACATACTCAGTTCCATAAGGATGAGCTGAGTCGCCGCAGGCTATGCAAGCTTTCCTTCTGTTTGACTTTAACTTTGCTCTTAACTCTGACCTATTAGTTATGATCTCTCCATTCTCACCAACTATATCTTTGTATCTTTCATCAATATTTTCCGACATTTTCAAGCTATATTCTTCCTCATTTATTAAAGAACCTTCACGATAATCTTTAATAGTAAAATTGACTATCCCATCCCAAGGTTCTATTACTACATCTCTTACAACTTTGTCTGCTAAAGCACAGAAGCTTTTATTCCAACTTGAAAAACCATATCCATATGAAAATCCATGGGGTGGTGATAGATCTAAAACCCTATTTCTATATTGTACCCATGGAATCCTGCCGCCATCACTTCTAAAAGCTGTTCCAGTAGTCATGAGTCTTGCAACAGTAGAAGAAAAAGCATTTTGGAAACTTTCTCCCCAATTTTGTTGATCACTTAAATGATGACATTCGTCAGCAATTACCATTGTTTTTTTATCGCTACAAATTTCTCTCAGTATTTCTGCATTCAACATATGTCCTGTATTTCTATTTATATTTCCAATTTGACTGTATGTACAAACAATTCCATGATGATGTCTTACATCTAGATATTTCTTATTTAGCCATAGGCCAACCTTTCTGGCATCCCTTTCCATTTGTCTTTTTAGTTGTTTGCTTGGAACACAAATTATTACTTGATCAATAAATTTTTCTTCTATCAAATATTTTGCTATTAGTGTCGACAATAATGTTTTACCTGTTCCTGGGAATGCATGTAACATAAAAGCACGTATTAAATCAGGTGATAAATTTAATTGGCTGATTATAGAATTTAAAGTCTTAGGTATGCATTCTTCTTGCCATTTTCTAAGCTCAAATCCTGTTGGAAGGTAATTAAAGTAATTTTTGTTTTCGATTTGCATTTTATTAGATTTAGATGAATTACATTTTTGACATAGAGCTTGTCCATTTTTTATTTCTGTCTTTCCTCCTTTTGAATGAGGAATAATATGATCTGCCTGAAACCCCTTGTAAGAGATTTTTGTCCCACACTTCTGACATTTACCTTTTGAGTCAAAGAAAATTTGATCGCGTTGAGACTTACTGAAATATCTTCTATTACTCATTATTTCGTCCCCTCAAGTATTGCTAAAGCAATCCTTCTTGCTGGGACTACTCCTAACCTTCTAATTATTCTTCCTGCTACATTTTTAGGCTTACCAGTTATTGAATATCCACAATTTGTTTTTTTTGACTTTTCTAACCCAGCCTCTCTTTTAGCCTTTTCTACAGTCTTTGTTATGCCTCTTAATAATCTATCCAGGGCATATTGAACTTTAATTACACTAGTTCCTCTTGATTCACATTTATTTGAATCTCTCATTAAAAGGGTTAATGTTCGAACTAATCGAGAGACATTATCTGATGCATCTTTATTAGCTGCAGTTTTGGGTGGATTAATATTTTCTCTTGCTTCAAATACATTATTAATCCTCTCACTGAGCAGTAGTGATACTTGCAACCAAGAGGAATCAAATTTTTGTAAATTATCAAAAATCTCCCTCCAGCCAAGCATATAATTATCGCTGTACCCGTAGTAATTCTCCGAAAGCATCAATAATGAATTCGGTTCCTCTTTCGCTACTAACTCAATAAGCGCGATTGAAGCATTACTGGTAGTTAAAGGATCTGGTATTACTCCAGCAATGAGCCTCATAAGTGTATCTGGCTCGAGACATAGTTCTT
The DNA here is from genome assembly GCA_003212175.1 of Prochlorococcus sp. AG-449-P16. GTDB lineage: Bacteria > Cyanobacteriota > Cyanobacteriia > PCC-6307 > Cyanobiaceae > Prochlorococcus_A. The sequence continues at coordinate 218 of QCQN01000044.1, read as the reverse complement.
GCCTTAACCATTCAATTGGTGTGTAGGTAACTATTTTTCGTTTGCTAGGAACTGATGCCATATAAGCAATACCTTCCCAAACCTTTTGCTCAATGCAATTGATAAATCCATTTGCAATGTCATTAGGATTTTTAGAAATAATTGCTTGATGTAATAATTGTGATGAAATTGTATTGGCTTTAATATTTTGCTCTTGTGAGCTGAACCATTCACTTTCT
>QCQN01000043.1 GCA_003212175.1 Prochlorococcus sp. AG-449-P16 | reverse complement strand
TAGAAGGTGTCCCAGTTACTAATTCATCTATTTGTGATATTGAGGGAAACAAAGGTAAGTTATTGTACAGAGGTTACTCAATAGAGGAACTATCCAAAAAAAGCAGTTTTTTAGAAACTGCTTATTTATTGATTTGGGGTGAATTGCCTACAGCTATTCAACTTAGAGATTTTGAACAAGAAGTTCAGATGCATCGTAGGTTAAGTTTTAGAGTCAGAGATATGATGAAATGTTTCCCTGCGACAGGTCATCCTATGGACGCTCTTCAATCTAGTGCAGCTTCCTTGGGACTTTTCTATTCGCGAAGAGCAATAGATGATCCTAATTACATCTACAACGCAGTGATAAGGCTTATAGCAAAAATACCCACCATGATTGCTGCCTTTCAACTTATTAGAAAAGGACAAGACCCAATTCAACCTCGAGATGATTTAACCTACTCCTCAAATTTTCTTTATATGTTGACTGAGAAAGAACAAGATCCCATAGCTGCAAAAGTTTTTGATAGGTGTTTAATTCTACATGCCGAACATAGCTTAAATGCCAGTACATTCAGCGCTAGAGTTACGGCAAGCACTCTTACAGACCCATATGCTGTCATCGCCTCCGCAGTAGGAACTTTAGCTGGCCCTCTTCATGGAGGAGCTAATGAGGATGTGATTGCAATGTTAGAAGAAATAAAAACCCCAGAAAATGCAGCTTCTTTTTTAGATAATGCAATAAAAAATAAAAATAAGATAATGGGCTTCGGTCATAGAGAATATAAAGTTAAAGATCCCAGAGCAATTATTCTTCAAAAATTAGCAGAAGAACTTTTTATTAGGTTTGGAGCAGATGAAATGTATGAAGTTGCTAAATCATTAGAGGCAGAAGCAATCCCGAGGCTTGGACCAAAGGGTATATTTCCAAACGTAGACTTTTATTCTGGTCTTGTTTATAGGAAGCTTGGTATTCCCCGTGATTTATTTACTCCAATCTTTGCCATCTCAAGAGTTGCTGGTTGGTTGGCTCATTGGAGAGAACAGCTTGGAGCAAATAGAATTTTTAGACCTTCGCAAATTTATACTGGTTCAGCCCCAAGAAAGTGGATCAGCCTAGAAAATAGAGAATAATATTTGCAGCTTTTCATAAAAAACACACATATTGTTTGTGACGAGTTAATGTATTAGATAAATAACATTAAAATTTTGGAATACGGCCTAGATCTCGAATATAGTTTTAATGAATTCTTAAAAGGTTTTGGCCTTTCAAGCGAGATCGCTCATATAATTTGGCTCCCCATACCTATGCTTTTGGTTTTAGTCGCAGCAGTAGTTGGAGTTTTAGTAACAGTTTGGTTGGAAAGAAAAATATCTGCTGCTGCTCAACAAAGAATTGGCCCAGAATATGCAGGAGCTCTTGGTGTACTCCAACCAATTGCAGATGGTCTGAAGTTATTAGTCAAAGAAGATATTATTCCTGCTAAAGCAGATAAAATTCTCTTCACTGCAGGGCCTATATTAGTCCTTGTCCCAGTAATTCTATCTTGGCTAATTGTTCCTTTTGGACAAAACCTTCTAATAAGTAATGTTGGAATTGGAATTTTCCTTTGGATCGCTTTGAGTAGTATCCAACCAATTGGACTCCTTATGAGCGGATATTCATCAAATAATAAATATTCATTGTTAGGAGGATTAAGAGCTGCTGCTCAATCTATAAGCTATGAAATACCTTTAGCTCTATCAGTACTGGCTATTGTGCTAATGACAAATTCTCTGAGTACTATCGATATTGTTAACCAACAGGGTAGTGCAGGAATCTTGAGTTGGAATATTTGGAGACAACCAGTTGGTTTTATAGTTTTTTGGATTTGTGCTCTTGCAGAATGTGAACGACTTCCATTTGACTTGCCTGAAGCCGAAGAAGAGTTAGTTGCAGGATATCAAACTGAATATGCAGGGATGAAATTTGCCCTGTTTTATCTTGGAAGCTACATTAATCTTATTCTTTCAGCATTATTGGTATCCATACTTTATTTAGGAGGATGGGGTTTTCCTATTCCAGTTGAAATAATAGCTAAGTTTTTTAACTTACCGATTAATGCACCATTCATACAAGTTTTCACTGCATCAATTGGAATTGTAATGACTGTATTGAAGGCATATCTCCTAGTATTTGTTGCTATACTACTTCGTTGGACAACTCCTAGAGTGAGAATAGATCAACTTTTAGATTTAGGATGGAAGTTTCTTCTTCCAATTTCCCTTGCTAATCTTTTATTAACTGCAGGGTTAAAACTTGCATTTCCGCAATTCTTTGGTGGCTAAATTTAAGTAAATATACTTAAATTTAGAATTAATCCATTCAAATAAAATAACTAAGTAAATTCTTCAAAATGAAAAATTTCCTTCAACAGGTAAATAGCTATATAAAAGAAGCTTATAACGCCGGTAAGTATCTTTACGATGGTTTTAAAGTAACTTTTGATCATCTCCGAAGAAGACCGGTTACAGTCCAATATCCCTATGAAAAACTAATCCCCTCTGAAAGGTATAGAGGCAGAATTCATTATGAATTCGACAAATGTATAGCCTGTGAAGTTTGTGTACGAGTATGTCCCATAAACCTACCAGTAGTTGACTGGGTAATGAATAAAGAAACAAAAAAAAAGGAACTTAGAAATTATTCTATAGATTTTGGAGTTTGTATATTTTGCGGAAATTGTGTTGAGTACTGCCCTACCAATTGTTTATCCATGACAGAAGAATATGAATTGGCAACATTTGATAGGCACAATTTAAATTTTGATAATGTAGCCCTAGGCAGACTACCCACAAATGTAACTACTGATCCATCAATAAAACCTCTAAGAGAACTTGCTTATTTACCCAAGGGTGTGATGGATCCACATGATTTGTCTCCCTCTGATATTCGAGTTGGAAAACTACCTGAAGAGGTTTATGATTGGATTAAAACTGAAGAGAATGATCAGAAGGATAAAACTATGCAATCAAATTCCAATCCTTAATTTAGTTATATGTCTATAGCTTTAACCACTCAAATAATTTGTTTTTCAATACTAGCTATCAC
>QCQN01000042.1 GCA_003212175.1 Prochlorococcus sp. AG-449-P16 | reverse complement strand
CAGAGAGATTCTTCCTTATCCATAGAATATCTAGATAAAAAACTATTATCAAAAATTCAAATAAAAATACAAAGTAAAAGTTGACTTAGAATGATTACAGCTTTACCTAGAAATAGTCCAACGGTCAAATGAAATAACCTCTTGAAAGAAGTATATTTTGTATTATCGGGTAAAGTTTTTAGATATGATCACAAAATACTTCTGAATCAAAAACCAAGCTCTATTTTGGCCAGACTTCTTCAATTTTTCTCCAACCTTGAGAAATTAATCTTTCATAAATCTCTCTAGCTAAATCTATATCTACAGAAACTGTTGTTGTCATTACAGGGGGAGCTTTTCCCAATACCCCAACTATTTTTCCTGTATCTACAAACATATACTCAAAAACTCCATCAATACTCTTATCATTTTTTATAAATCTTTTAACTTCCTTACCATTCGAATTAATCAACCAATGAGATTTAGCCATCATCTTCTAAGTTTTTAAAAAATTTATTCCAGGCAAATTTTTGTTTCTTTTAGTATTCCTTAATTTCATGTTCTAAATTTAATTTTATTAGTTCTAATTTTTTCTAGAGGAGCTATACGCTGATCCATATTTCCATACAACTATTAAAGTGGAGATAAATTAAAACCATTTTTGTACTTAATGACATTTGTAAATAATTCCTAATTTCTTTCTAGCAACTAATCTTGAAGCAAATATTTAAAAATATGGATTCGTAAATAAAGAACAATCTTCATTTGGTATCAATCGTACCGTTTAGATGTTTTTTATTAGCTATTTATTCAGTATGAGTTATTTTGCTGAACCTAACCAAATTGAATATGATGCATGGTTTGATGAAAATATTGATCCACAAGACTTAGTATATTATTCAAATGAAAAGGAGTTCAGCAATTTGGTACACGATAAGTTCCACAAAATTTCAACTCAAAATTTAACTATTGGATATTCTGAAAATTTTCAATGATAATTAGATAATTTTCATTTCTTAGGTATCGTAATCTTTATGCAGAATACGTTCCATCACTTTCTCTTCTTACTTTAGCTAATGCAATTTCATCTATGATTTTTTGAATCATGTGAACACTTTTTTTACCAAAGCATTTTTCATTTTTAATATTCATATAATAACTTGGGAGGAGATTAGTTTGTTCACAACAATCGCATTTGATATCAATTTTTTTACCTCTGTAAACCTCCAAAGCCCTAGAAAAAATCCATTGTTGGACTGAAATACTTTCCCAACTATCAAAGTTCGACCATTCATCAAAATCGTTATTTAGGATTTCTTTTAATCCATCTACCTGACTTATATAAAATAAGTTTGAATCTTTTCTTGATTCATCTTCAATACCAATTGCTCTTACAGAATTTTGCTTCATTCTTTCTAGATCGATAAAGTAATACTATATAACTAGTAAAGAATTTCATAAATCATTAAAGGATGAAAATGGCTTAGATAAGATCATTAATTGCTTTATCTAACCTTGATGAATGATTTGTATTTCTGAGCATTTCAAAATCCTTAAAATCAAATCCAGGGCCAACAAAACAACTTACCAAAGTAAATTCCCCTGTACTTTTTGCTGCTTGCCAATATCCAGATGGAATCATTTCTATTGGATTATTTGTATCAAGAATTAAATGTCTTATTACCTTATTGTCATTATCAAGGCACCATAAATTCAAAGGATCACCCCTGAGATAAATCCAAATTTCATCTGCATTATTTACTCTGTGCCATTTACTTTTTTCTCCCTTATCCAAAAGATAATAAATTCCGGTAATGTAATTTCTTCTTTGACCATCTTCCCTTGTTAGAAAATTTTTACTCCTTAAGTTTTCTCTGAACCATCCACCTTCGGGGTGAGGAGATAAATTAAATTGTTTGATTATGTTAATACTTTTTTGACTAGGACTCACTTTTGAAAATTATTTTTTGAGACAATTATAGTAAACCAAAATAATTCAAAAAGAAATTACATAATATTTGTAAAAGTTAAATCCTTAAAATGGTTTGCAATACCAATTAAAAACCCTAAATTGAGAGCAAATAGATACAAAAACGACTTTTTCATTTTTTTGATGATTTAACTAATTTTTTATATAGTTCTTCAGAAATAGGAAGCATTTTATGTAAAAGAATACTCCATTAAAATACTTATTTTGATATATTTTTTTATGTCTCTAACTATACTAATTAATGCAAAAATTTTAAGAAAAACATATATTTTTTATAAGTTTAACTTATATAAGATTCAAGCTAATAGATAAGATAAATAAAATTATGATTTTTGAATAATTAAGCGCAAATCACTGACAAATCTACAAAATTCTTATCTTCATCTGCCAGTTCAGTAATAATTCTTTTAAGCCATTCGGAATTACTCTCACAATAACCAACATTTAGGATAGTTTTTTCTTTAACGGTTTTTTGTTTATTCATTATAGAAAGTATTTTTATATAAAATAGTCTTTAATTAAATCTCTGTGAATAAGTCTTAATTACTATCTATTTTAAAAAGTTGTATTTAATACAAATATAAAAAATACTCTTTAAAAAAATAAAAAAAGACCTTGACAAAAAAATATATTCGAGTTTGAGTAGATAAAATTTACTATTTAACCTATGAATAACATCAAAATTGAAGAATTGATGAAAGTAAGGTTTGATGGTATTGAAAATAGAATTGGCCAATTAAGCAAACGGGAAAGTGAGTCTTTATTGCTTGAACATCTTGAATGGTTGGAGGGGGGATGGGAGACAGAAGAAATCTTATTTTTAAAAAAGTCCTATAGGAAATGGTGGTTCTGAGTATGCAGCTAAAACTCATCAATAATGGCCTAGTGGACCTGGACCAGATCCTATTTTATAAGAATTTTCTAAAGATTTTTTAACAAATAATTTTGCTTTTTGTATTGAATCAAGCAGATCAAAGCCTAAAGCTAAGTAAGCACAAATAGCTGCACTCAAAGTACAACCTGAACCATGAGTATTTTTAGTATTAATGAAATTATTAACCAACCACTCTTTTCTGCCCTCTGAATCAAGAAAAAAATCCTTCCCTTGCATATCTTTTAAACCACCCCCTTTAATGAGTACTGCTTTAGCTCCCATACCAATAATTTTGGTAGCGGCATTTTCAATATTTTCTTTACTTACAATTTCTAAACCAGAAAGTAAAGTTGCTTCATAAATATTTGGAGTTACTAAATTCGCAATTGGTAGTAGGAGTTTTTTATAAGCATTAATTGCAGAATCTTCAAGTAATTTCGAACCAGTTCTAGAAACCATTACTGGGTCAATTATTTTGGTTATATTGTATCTATTTAACATTGATGCTGTATCGTTGATTATCCTTTCATTAAGTAACATTCCAGTCTTTAAAGCATCAATACTAAAATCAGAAAATAAAGCATCAAACTGAGTTATTAAAGTATTTTTCTCTACAGCTTCAACAGATTTAACTTCTATACTATTTTGTGCAG
>QCQN01000041.1 GCA_003212175.1 Prochlorococcus sp. AG-449-P16 | reverse complement strand
AAATTTCTAAGGGATGTTTAAATGCAATTGATTCTAAAAAGCCTTCTTTTATCCCCCCCCGTTGGGAGAAAGTTTATAAGGATTGGTTGGAGAATATTAATGATTGGTGTATCAGTAGACAATTATGGTGGGGTCACCAAATACCTGCATGGTACGTTTTAGATGAATCTCAAGATTCAATAGAACAAAATACTCCATATATAGTTGCAAGAAATGAAGAGGACGCCTTGATCCAAGCTAATAAAAAATTCGGATTAAATATTAAATTGGTTCGTGATAAAGATGTTTTGGATACTTGGTTTTCAAGTGGTTTATGGCCTTTCTCAACCCTTGGTTGGCCAAATACTAATGATCCGGATTTTAAAAAATGGTATCCAAATAGTGTTCTAGTTACTGGCTTTGATATTATTTTCTTTTGGGTGGCGAGAATGACAATGATGGGGAATACTTTTACGGACAATATACCTTTTAGGGAAGTTTATATTCATGGATTAGTACGAGATGAAAATAATAAAAAAATGAGTAAAAGTGCAGGGAATGGTATTGATCCAATACTATTAATTGATAAATATGGTTCTGATGCTTTGCGATTTGCTTTAATTCGAGAAGTCGCTGGTGCTGGACAAGATATCAGGCTTGACTTTGATAGGAAAAACGATACATCTTCAACTGTAGAAGCTTCAAGAAATTTTGCTAATAAATTATGGAATGCAACTAAGTTTGTATTAATTAATAAAACTTCTAATAATAATTTTTTGCTTAATGAGAGTGATCAAACTTCTTTGGAGTTATGTGATAAGTGGATTTTATCGAAATTGAATCAGATTAATATAAAGGTCGCTTCTTTGTTGAAAGAATACAAATTGGGTGAATCAGCGAAACTACTATATGAATTTTCATGGAATGATTTTTGTGATTGGTATGTAGAATTTGCAAAACAAAGATTTAACAATCAAGAGACTAAAAATAGACAAATTTCTGAAAAAGTTTTAATAAAAGTTCTTAGCGATATTTTGGTGATGATTCATCCTTTTATGCCACATATTACTGAAGAACTTTGGCATGCAATGCAATTAAAACCAGATGAAGTATTATTATCTCTTCAAAGATGGCCTACGCAAGAAAAAAAATTTATTGACAATAAGCTTGACAAGTCTTTTCAACAACTCTTCGAAATTGTTAGATTGATTAGAAATTTGAGAGCTGAATTAGGACTCAAGCCATCAGAAAAAGTTCCTGTCTACTTAATTTCAGATAACGACGAATTGATTGATTTTTTAAAAAATTTAGTTGATGATATTAAAAGCTTTACTAAATCTTCTGAAGTATTTATTTTTAAAACTAATACTGTAGATAAAAAAGAGTTTGCTAAATCTTTTTCGGGAATAATTAGTGATTTAGAGGTTTACTTACCTTTTAAGGATTTTGTGAATATAAATGCATTAAAGGAAAGGCTAACCAAGGATTTAAAAAAGGTGACTATTGAAATAGATATTCTAAATAAGAGATTATCCAATAAGAATTTTGTTGATAAGGCTCCAAAAGATATCGTTGATGAATGTAGATTGAAATTAAACGAGGGTTCGGTACAAATGGAAAGAATTACAAAAAAACTCACACTTTTGAATTGAGAATGAATATATTCCTAGAAAATATTTATAATTTGTCTTTTTTTTTTAATACTGGAATTGGCATTTTTTTGTTTGTTTGCATTTATATTTTAATTGTTTTATTAATACTGCCAGCTTCTTGGTTATCTCTATTATCAGGTTTTTTATATGGCTCATATTTAGGATCAATTATCGTTTTCATTTCGGCATCCATAGGAGCATCAGCTGCATTTTTTGTATCAAAAAGTTTTTTTGCAAAAAAGTTAAAAAACCTTTTTAGCCGTTATCCAAAATTAATAGTAATGGAGAAAGTAGTAGAAAAAGGCGGACTTAAATTAATTTTTTTAGCGAGATTATCGCCGATATTCCCTTTCAGTATTCTTAATTATTTTTATGGTTTGAATAATGTTAAATTTAGAGATTTCGCTCTTGGTCTTCTTGGAATTATTCCAGGAACCTTTCTTTATTGCTCAATAGGAAGTTTGGCAAAAAGTCTACAGGAGTTAAAAAATATGCAATCACCAAATAATTTCTATATGACTATCATTGGAGTTGTCTCAACGTTTTTAGTGGTATATTTCTTAGCTAAATATTCCAGAGAATATTTTGAAAAATCCTAAGAATTTAATTTTTAATATTCCAATCTCTAATAGATGCAATTAAAATAAACCACAAAAGCCTTAATTTACCTAGTAATGTTTTATTTGCTTCTAATTCGATATATTTTGCCTGTCCACAAGGTGTTTTTATGTATTTGAAAACTATTTTCTTCGTCATAGTCTAGTAAAAGGTTCTGATAATTATTCTTATATTTTATAGCTAAGATTTTAAAATTTTTTAATTAAAAAACCACATTGTTCATTGACTACTTTGTTTAATATTATTTTTAAAATTTAAAGTTTTTCTCCAACTTTAAATCCTCTAAAGCATTTGAATCTAGGAAATCTAAGACTAAAAGCTACCGCATCCTTGGATTTAGTTTTAGCATCAGCTCTGATTTCTACAAGTTGACCAATGAGATGATTACGTTTTAACCAATATTCTTCACGTTGGATATCACTAAATCCGCTTCCGCAACTCAGACTGTATTCGTATCCATCATCTTTTCCTTCGACAAGTATTGCTCCCAGTCTACCTTTATTACGACCTGTGCCTTCTTCAACCGATACAACTTTTAAAGTGACTTCAATGAAAGGTTTTGCTTTTAACCAACTGTGCGTTCTTTTACATTCATACATAGCATCAGGATCTTTAATCATTACTCCTTCATATCCACCTTCCACGGCAGATTTATTCAGCTCGACAAATCTTTTCTGTCCCTCAATGGTGTCTAGATCTACATTTTCCCATTCAAGTGTTTGTATGTGTTTTAGAAGCACAGAATGTTTTGCTACCCATTCTTTTACTAATAAACTTCTTTTTGTTTGACTAATGTTCCATTTCCCATTCTGGAAGTTTTCAAGGGGACATAAGTCAAACAGGTGGAGAACGGCATCTTTGGTTTCTTTGCCATCTTTTCTATGTACCTGTTTCATTAAATCCTGAAAGTTTGCGCTCATTACTTCACCATCTAGGACTAAGTCATAAGGTGCAGGATCTTCTTTTAAGACGTTTTCTATTTCCGAGATGATATGACCAAAATTATGGAATTGTTTCCCATTACGAGAAAACATCTCTACTTTATTTTGTCTAATAATAGTTAAGACGCGCACACCATCTAATTTGATTTCAATTTGCTTTTTCCCTATCATTTTTTTTTCATGATTTGCACTGTCATGAGCTAAAGGACAAGAAAAAATAGGAATCGCATATTTGGGAAATTTTTTTGCTATTTTGTTGATTGTTTTTTCAGATACACCACATCTAAGATCTTTAATTAAAACTCTTCTATAAAATCCATTCCACTCTTCTTTTGTTGCAGATTGCATAGCCATAAGGATTGCATCGCGAGCAGCGTGACCAGTAAGTTCTCTTTGAATAAGCTTATTGGCTAATTCTTTAAAATCTTTCCATAAAAATTTTTGACTTTTTTCATTCTCTTTCTCAGGAACAATTTTTACACCAAAAGTTACCAATGGATCAAGTGCCATTCGGATACCCTCAAAAAAATCATCTAGACCTTCTTCCATTGCTTCTGAGATGATTTTTTCTTTATCTAATCTACTTGAGTGTAATTCTAGTTGATGTATTATTTCTTCTTTAAACAATTCTTTTTGCCTCACAAGAAATTATTAATTCACTTTAGATATTCTGTCTATTTTCCAATCATTGTCGGTTTTGGCGAAAGTAAAATCTAATGGGAGCTCATCTTGTT
>QCQN01000040.1 GCA_003212175.1 Prochlorococcus sp. AG-449-P16 | reverse complement strand
CTATTGATAGTCAATTTTTTATCTCATTAAAGAAAATTACACCATCAGGGTTTTTAGAAATTATTCTTGGATTATTAATTTTATTTTATTGCACAAAAATAAACCAAATAAATTTAAGTTTCAGCTTATTAATTTTATTTTTAATTACCCTTTTATGTTCAATATGTATCTTGTATAGTTTATGGTTTTTTATTTCAACAACAACAATCTGGTTCGTTAAAACCTGGAATGCTACAGAAGTATTAAGGTCTTTTCTATATGTAGGGAGATTTCCATTGAATTCATTCTCTTTTTCATTAAGAGTATTTTTTAGTGTAGTTATTCCTATTGCATTTATAACAACAATTCCATCTGAGGTTTTCCTTGGTGTATCTGAGCTTTCGAAGATTTTACTGGAAATTTTTGTATCAGGGATATTTTTAGTATTTTCTAGAAGATTTTGGTTATTTGCATTGAAGTACTACTCTTCGGCATCAAGTTAAATTTTATTTAATAATCTCATTACATAAATCCCACATTTTTTGTTTACTAGTTTGATTAGTTAGTTTTGATAATTGCTTGAAATTATAGGACGACTTTTCAACAATAAGTAATCTGCATAGATAATTAAGTTCATAGTGTGTGGTTATTTTTCCGAATTTAATAGCGATATAAGAGAGGATTACAACAAGATAAATAATGAAAAAAGTTAATGAAAGAGAAATAAAAGATTTCTGAAATTCATCATTTTGTGTTTTAAGTTCAAATTTCATTAATCCACAATATGTTGAGGACATTTAATAGCAGCCATCGCAACAGCAGCAACTTTAAAATTATCAGAATTTTCAATTACTTTTTTTACTTCCAAAGGTCCATATTTTTCACTTGCGTCACTATAAGAAAGTAGTAAAGACTTGTAATTATCATAGCCTAGGTCTCTGTATTCACAGAAATTATTACCAATAAAGTTTAAAAGAGTAAGTAAAGTTAATTCAATCATTAAATTTTTAATTATCGAGTCTCTTTCTCGAATAATACATTGAATCCAAGCTTAAACAACCTATCAAGATAAAATATCTATTTTTGAATGTATTACATTAACATAAAAAAAATATTACAAAATAATTTCAGTTTCAAGAAGAAATCTAGTTACAACTTTTATAAGCACTACCCGTAGTGTAATTAATGAGAAATTGTGACACTAATTGTGGGGGGTTGCAATTTTGTAGAAATTGGTTTAAAAATAAGGTTCCCCATCACCCGGTCTCACATATGTGAGACCTTTTTTTTTACTTTTATCCATTTTCTAGATAAAAGTATTTTCTAATACAACCTCCCGCTAAAAAGGCTAATAAAGTTAAAAAAAGAACTATAAAAATGAATATATCACTTCTTACTGCGACTGCTGCTTTAGGTCTTTTTTTAACTACCACGGCTGTTCTAACTGTTGCATTGAATTAGTATTAAAATAAATTAATTGATTTTGATAGCAAACTAATTCCCACTAAGAAACAAACCATTGTAAACGTTTTTTTGATTAATCTATTACCTTTCAAATTAGATAAATGAGCCCCAAAAAAACCTCCTAGTAAAGAACCAGATATAAGTGTCATTAATAAACTTAAAGGAATATTTCCAAATCTACTTAAAGAAAAAGCTCCAATTCCATTCCAAAAAATCCCTACAGTAAAAAAAGTAATGCTAATAGCATTTAAAAAATCATACTTATAAATTCTGATTAATAATATAGTTACTAATAAACCAGTGCCTGAAGATATGGAGCCGTTCAAAATTCCTATTAAGAAAATAGGTATTATAAAATTTAATTTTATTTGAGAAGTGATTTTTGTATTTAAGGTGTTCATTCCTAAATTTGACTTGCGTAAACTATAAAAGGCTAGAGAAATTGAGATAATTCCTAATAGTAAATAGAGATATTTCTCGGAAACAAATCTGACTATAGTGGATCCTAGAACAACTCCAGGGGAACCAAAAAATAATATTTGCAATAAGACGTTAGAATCATTTTTCAATGAATTAATATTTCTGATTGTCCCACCTATACCTAAAGCTACTGTCGCAACTTTATGGGTTGCAAGAGCTTGATAATAAGGTAATCCAAATAATATTAAAGTTGGTAATTGTATTAAGCCTGCACCCCCTCCTGAGATTGCTGAAAATGTATTAGAAAAAAAAGAAATTAAAAATATAAGGCTGTATTCATTAAAAGAAAAATTATTAATTATTGGAGAATTAGCTAAAAAAAACATTTAATGTAAATATTAAATATTAGTTAATAAGTTTATCCAAGATATCACTCACCTTCTAAATAAACATAACTTAAAGTTTAATGATTCAGAAATAATTAAAAACTGTTATTATCTTAATAATAATCAAGCATTCAATGCATAAACAAGATGCTATTTACCTTGATCAATTATGTCCCAAGATAAGTAATAAAAATTGGAAAGATTCTCTTCACAAACTAACAAAAAATACATGTATATATTGCGGCGAGCCATCAGAATCTCTTGATCACTTACTTCCTAAATCTAAAGGTGGTCAAAGTATTACTTCTAATTGTGTTCCATGTTGTTTATCCTGTAATGGATTAAAGTCAGATACCGAAGTACTAAATTGGTACAGAAGTCAAAAATTCTACGACCCTAGAAGATCTATGGCCATAAGAGCATGGATAAATGGTGATCTAGAATTAGCCTCAATACTCTTAAGTTATATAAAGTAGTTCAAGAAATATAATTTGATTTGTTTATTTTTTGTAAACATCACTAAAATTAATATCCAATGTTAGAGGGTATCATTAAAAAATAAATCATTTTGTTTAATAAAAGATGTATCAGAAAAATCATCCTTCCAAATTATTGGAGTTTCAATAACTTTATTTTCCGGAGATTTAACGGTAAATATTAAACCAAAAACAAAAAAAATGGTTATTAAGATAATTAAAATAACGTTTTTATCTGAAAAATTATTCATAACTTTTATTAATTAGATAAATTCCTATCTGGGGTGGTTTTTTCATAAATTTCTAGAAAATACTTTTTAAAGTAATCTATCCCTTCTCTTCCAACCAATCCAAAAGATCTGCCACAGTCGTTTACAACCTTAATGGAAATTTGATTAGCTAAGTCTTCTTTTTCAATCCACTTTTTTTGAGGATTAAATGAAAATGTAATAATATTTTCAGTTTTAATAATTGCAGAAGTCATCGCTTCATCCTTTGATAAACCATTTTGGATAGAATTACAGTATTTTTTAGAGAAATTATTAGATATTCTATTTTGAAGAAGACTTACTGTAGGATCAGAGGTGTGAGATGCATAAGTACTAATTGGAAGAAGCAAAATAAAGCTTGAACAAATTAATATAAAGAGGATATTTTTCAACCGATTTGGCAAATACTTTATCCATTATAATAAATCATTTTTTTTATATTTATAAATTACCTCCCCTTCTAAAACCTAATTTAAATTTCAATATATTAAATGTTATTAGTTTTACATTAGAGAAAGTCATAAAATTCAAGAGTTAATTTTGATACTATTAATATGGAACATTACTTAATGACTCTGCTTTTTTTTCCTGATTGGTCAAATGGGTTACCCTCAGACTTTTTAATACTTCACTTTTTTATTGGAGCTATAATTTTCCCATTTAATATGATTCACGCTAAAGCAAGAAAGATTGATGCTCAAAATCCACAAGAAGCTGCTAATGGGTATAAAAATTCTGATAGCACAGGCTATTTTGGTTATGAAGAAATTAATTAGTCAAAAGCATAGTTCGTTAACTAATTTTTCCTTTGATGAAGATTCTTATTAGTTCTGTAATTAATCTAAAAATTTTTAGTCCATCAGAGCCCTTAGGAATATTTATTATTTTTATTGGTTTAATTTTTAGTGGGATTATTTTCTATATAATCTACGCTGTAAGTACAAACAAAGAATCTTTAGAAGATAAGAAAATTAGAAATAAAAAAGAATTTATACAAAAGGAAAAAATTGAGAAATTGTTTCCTAAGAAAAAATAGATCTTATCTTCTTATTAGCAAGTAAA
>QCQN01000039.1 GCA_003212175.1 Prochlorococcus sp. AG-449-P16 | reverse complement strand
AATTCCATGAATGCGAGCCCATTCAACGAACATTATTGCTCCAAGTCCAAGAAAAATTAAGTGATGACCAAGAATAAAAGTTAATTTATCTGGATCATCCCACTCAAAATCAAATTTTTGTGGCTTACTATTTTCTGGATAATCTCCAAGATCACCGGCAAATTTATTGGAATGTAGTAGTCCTCCTGCACCTAATACAGCTGAGAAAATTAGATGTAATGTGCAAATTACAACTATTCCGTATGGCTCTGTAATCACACCATTTTCAACGCCACCAATTCCAATACCAGCCAGATGGGGTAAAACAATAGCTTTCTGAGCACCCATTGGGATACTGGCGTCATAACGGGCTAATTCAAATAATCCAAAAGCTCCTGCCCAGAACATCATTAATCCTGCATGGGCAGCATGAGCTGCTATGAATTTACCTGAACGTCCAACAACACCAGAATTCCCTGCGTACCAGTCATAGGTGACATCAGATTTTCCGTAAGTTTGTAACACTTGATTTAAATAAACAGCAAATTGAGCATATTGCCAATCAGTATGGTTTTTACAACATCTTTACAGATTTAATTACTTATGTAAAAAAAACATATTGTGAAAGAACAAATGTTACAAATTAAGGCGGTAATATCTTTGAAAGCTTATGCCAATGATGGAATTTCGCCCTTAAGCTGAGAAGCCCAAGACTCAAGACGAGTATCAGTCAAATCAGATTCACTATCCTCATCTAGAGGTAATCCACAAAAGCTTTCTCCAATAACACTTTTAGACTCATCAAATGTATAAGAAGATTTATCTACGTAACCGACCATCTCGGCACCTGCTTTAGTGAAGTAGCTATGAAGCTCTTCCATGGCATCACAATAATTTTCTGTATAGGTAGAAGAATCTCCTAAACCAAAAATTGCAACCTTTTTCCCTGATAAACTTAGTTCACCAATATCCTCTAGGATTGAATCCCATGCAGTTCCTGATCTTTCTTCATCTGCTCCAGTGTTCCAAGTAGGTATCCCACAGATAATTCCATCAAGTCCTTCAAATTCTGATAGATCATCCACATCGGATACATCTTTGGGTGCTTCTGCTGAAGAAATAAAGTTGTGGAGACGATCTGCCACGTCTTCAGTTTTTCCTGTTGTAGTTGCGTAATAAATTCCTACAGTCATAACTTCAAAATGTTTACATTAAGATAATAAAATCAAAATTAGCTTAATTAATTTCTTTGAAAACTTTTGCGAGTAAAAATTTATACATACTGACGTATGAAAAGGTTTCAAAACAATATAGTCCCAAATGAAAACAACCTATGACAACTAATAATTTAAAAAATAATCTTGATAGAGTAATAGAAGATTTTAATTTTAATAGTAAAAAAGAATATAAACTTATAGCTTTATTTGGTTTATTGGGAGACTTTGATAGTTTTGAATACGCTATAAATTTAAAAAATTTTATTAACAGTAATCAAGACAAAGAGATTGACATTTTTGCTATTGGTATAGGGAGCAAAATTGGAAAAGAGAAATTTTGTAAATTTACTGGATTTCCAAGGGAAAACTTAGAAATAGTCTCTGATAACAAAATACATACTGATCTAATGGCTTCAAAAGGGGTTGATCTAGGTCTTGGAGGTTGGATAAATATGTTAATAATGTTGTCAGGGTTTAATTCAGTTGAAACAATTAAAGAAGTTATAAGAGGTTATACAGGAGACAAGAATTCGAGACAAATTTTTTCAGCTTTTGATGAAATAAATCTTTTTAATTATATAAAGTTTTCAGGCAATCTATTTAAATATACCTGTGGTGAAGGTTATTTAAGACCATTTGAGTTGGCGACGTTCAGATTAAAAAATATGATAGAAATAATAAATAATTGGAATGACTATGTTTCAAGCAGTCATTATCTTCCACAGAGAGGGGCTTCATTCATTTTAAATTGCAAAAATCAAATCATTTATAAATACTCTCCGAATCATGTTTTGGGATACTCTCCTGTTATGCGAGATCCCCTAAAATTTCTTAGGGATATATGTGAGTAATGTTTTCTTTAAATATTGAGTTTTTTGGATATTTTGCTGCGATTCTTACTACTGCTGCTTTTTTGCCACAGTTAATTAAGACAATCAAAACTAAGAGTGCAGAAGATGTTTCTTTGACAACTTTGATAATGTTTCTTGCCGGGGTATTTTCTTGGATTATATATGGTTATAAAATCTCATCTTTACCAATTATGACTGCAAACATATTAACTTTTTTACTTAATTTTTTAATCTTAATTTCAAAAATTATTTATTCCAAAAAGTAACCTTAATAATTAATAGATCTAAAAGTATAAATTTATCCAAATATTAATTTAAAAACGTTTATTATGGATAAAATATAAGTCATAGTTTTGAAAACTAAAAAATGTTGGGTTTGGTTTAAAGGAGCTTTTGATGAAGGTGGTTATTGGAAAGAGGGATTTAGTTGTACATTTGATGAGAAGCCTGGAATATTAATTGAGAGCCCAGCATACGTTACTTGTCGAGTGCCAAATTGGCGAGTTCTTACAAAAGAACCCCTTGACTTTAAGAAAAGTCCCTTAATTCCAGAAAATGCAGTTTGGAAAATAATTTAGGCTATATTCAAATTTTTGATAGTCAAGAAAATAAATCTCATGGAAGGTTAGAATTAATTGAAAAAAAATTAAAGCTATTTACACACTTTTTATAAATATTATTCCTTTTTTGATTTTTGGTTTTTTTATTGGAAAGAAAAAACCGAAACTTTCAGAAGCAATTGCATTACCGCTAATAAGGTATGGGATTCCCCTAAGCGTAATGGGCTTATTATTAAAAGAAGGAATAGATTTTGATTTAATTAAATCATCATTAATTGCTTTTTTATCGATTGCAATTTTAATGTCTTGTTTAAATATTTTCCCGTTTTTAAAAAAAAGACTACCAAATTATTCATTACAACTAGCAGGATTAATAGGCAATACCTCTTTTCTCGGTATTCCTATTGCCATAGCCCTACTTCCTTCAAAAACAATAAACTTTACAATCGGATTTGATCTTGGCACTACTCTCTTTGCTTGGATTTTTGGACCTTATTTTCTTCAGAAAAAGGGATCATTAAATAATAAATTAAATCTGAGAGAGCTTTTCAATGGACTATTAAATAGTCCTGCTTCAAGAGGAGTAATAGGAGTTTTAATTCTATACATTTTTAAACTAGATAGAGTTTTAGGAGATTATCTATGGTTACCGGCAAGAGTAGTTATATTTTTCGCAATAATTATTGTTGGAACAAGGTTAGGAATTATCACAAATAAAAAAAATAAATTTTTAAATGTAAATTCGAACATCAATTACGCCATTTTATTAAAGTTATTTATTTTTCCATTAATTATTTTTATTGTGAGCAAAATACTAAATCTTGATTTATACCAAACATCAGCTGTGGTTTTACAGGCAGGAACTCCAACTGCAATTTCGACAATATTGATGGCGGAAGCATATAGGATTAATCAAGAAATTGCATCAAAAATTCTTTTTACGACAACTTTGATTTCAATAGCTACCATACCAATTTTGACAGTTCTTATTAATTTACAAAGCTAGCTGCCTACACAGTACATAAATACGGGGAACATATAATGTAAATAATGTAAATAAAATGTCCGGATAATTACATAATGTCTTAAGATTTATAGTATGAAGTCAGTAAATCCTAAAAATGAATATATTCCCTTAAATCTTAGAATCTCTGTGCGAAGGGATACGTTAAGGCTTATTTCCGAAATGGCGCAAGATATGGGTATAAGCATAAATGAGGTATTTAGTTTTCTAGCAGAAGATTCAGTAATAGATTTAGAGATGATTGAAAACTTTAATGATATAGAAATTCCTAACAAGTGTAGTTTAGATGATCTTAAAAATGAAATTCTCAAGAAGAAAAATTTTTCCTAAAATTTTTCAACTTTTATAGTTCTCCAGTTAGTTTCAAAACCTCTATTCAGTAGTGTCTTTGCTGCAACTTGGAGATCACTTTTTTTAATTCTCCATAATTTATAAATTCCATTTGAACCTAATTTCTCATGTTGAATATTTAGCCAATGTTTCTCTCTAGATGAATATTCGTCAATGACAATTAATAAACTCTCATAATCATAATTTGGCATATCTTGAAAATTCATCCTTCTATCAAAGTTTAATCTATCAAAAAGATTCACTAGTCCTACTTCAGAAGCTGGTTCATAAAAAACTATTTGTTTAGTGTAAAAATGTAATGAAGGTTTTCTTATCCCTATCATCGCTAAAGTTTCGTCGCCCTTACGAAAGTTGATAATTTGTTTAGAAATAATCCTAACTGGTAATTGTCTAGACTCATCGGCCAACTTCCTTATGGGACTCATTAAAAAAGGTTGTCCTAATAGAAATAATATTTGGAAGTAAAGAATTGAAC
>QCQN01000038.1 GCA_003212175.1 Prochlorococcus sp. AG-449-P16 | reverse complement strand
CGACTATCATTTTCTATTCAGTAGAAGTAGAAATAATTCAGGAGTCAAAAGCACTTCATCGACTTTGTGGACAGCGAGGTGCATACGACTCGAAGAGGGCGAATAAATGCCCTCTTATTTTATTTTTAAAACAGTTCTAGAAACGAATTGACAGATTCCTTAAAATTGATTTAACAATAAAAATTCGTTGAAAAAACTATTTCTTCTGTTTTTCATATTTGGTTTTTGTACTCTTGCTAATGCGGAACAATATAAAAGGCATAAATATACCTGCCCAGAATCGCAAGGTGAATGTACTGAAGAAGAAAGAACAGCAATTAAATTAGTTAACAACAAATATTGGAAAATGCTGTCCGACAGAATTAAGGAGAACAAATTTTATAAGTATCCTTGGTATTGGGTTTATAAAGAAAAAGGAGAGTGTAAATATACAGTTGCGGCAAAAGAGGATATGCCAACTCATACCGCGAATATGGAATGGATAGATGTTGATATTTGCGAAAAGACTGCCAAATTAAAATATCGTGACGGTAGATATAGATGAAACGATTATTTTTTTTATCACTCTTATTAAGTCTGATTCCTTCAGTAAATGCAGAAGAAATTTGCACTCTCACAAGTGAAGTAGAACCAGATATAACTATAACTTTGAAATATACTGGTTCAGCTGGAGGTATAGGAACTTTAAATTATAAAAATAAACCTTCATTAGGTTTCTATGTAGGAATCTGGAATGGATATGGAGGTCAATATTACACTGCAAGATCATATTCACCTGAATTGTTAAACGAAGAAAAAACCTTTCAGGAAAGAACAAAAAATACAAAAGAGATAAGAACAGGACATTTTATGAATTTTGTGGGGAATCAATTAGGAAGAGCGACTTCAATAGAAGAAAGGAAACCTGGCAAATTAAGAGCATTAATGCCATCACTTGCAAATGGTTATTACTACTCAATACCTTTTACAGAAAAGGGACAATATGGAAGACAGAAATTATCAAAAGAGATGAAAGCTATTATTGATGCGGCAGAGGGATTTTTTGTAGATTCAGGTGGGTGTAGAAAGTTTTTTCCTTATGGATGGGATAAATGAAAAATTTATTAACGAATAAAACTAGTACGTTTTTATATATAATTTTATTTTTTGTTTGTATTTTTCGATTTCCTTCTATTCTCTTTTTATTTTTAGCGGTTGCCGTAATTGCAATAATGTTTGCAGCAGTAAATAAAGATTCAAAGAAGCAAGAAACTAATCAAGAAAAAAATAAAATTAAAATTAATAATCCTGAAGCAGACAAACTACTGGATGATTTAAATTCTGCAGATCCTGAAAAGATAGGAAATCTTCCTCAAAAAGTAGATCAATTACTAAAGAATATGAAAACTCCGAATACTTTTTATGGAGTAATTGGGGATTTGGCTATGGACACATTACCTTACCATTCAGAAATTTTAAATCAAAACAAAAAGACAAAAAAAAGTGATCGACATATTCAAAGATTCGAAAACTCAAAAAAAATTTGCGATGATTTTTTTAATGGCAATGAGACCATGAAGTGTTGGGTAATATATAGAACTTTGGAAAAACAAGGTCTTACAGAAAAAGAGTTTAAAAAAAGCTTTCCAGATCTTGCTCCTTTACTTAAAAAAATTAGGACAAAAAACTGGAAAGATATTGCTTTTTATTATCTTTGTAGTGAATTAGTAGAGGCAGATTATGGTAAAGATCGACTCACAAAAGAATTACTTTCTAAAATACAGAAATCAATAGATCCAAAAAAGCTTAACGAACATATCAAAAACCTAAGCAAAGAGCAAAAAGATGATTATAAGCTTCTCCTTAAAATAGATTTATTAAACGATAAAAAAAGAGATCAGGAAATTTTTGATAAGTTTAATTCTAAGTAAGTTTCCAACTAAGGGGAAAATTAATAACTTTAGAGAAAAGTATTTTTCTTGGATTTCTCTATAGAGACGTACTTTTTGCTGCACGTGAAACCCACGTGAAACCTATTTTTTTAGACTATAACTAGGTTTATAGCTTTTTTTCATTCCCACTCAATAGTACGGGGGAATTGGACTGCCAGAAACATAGTCATATCAGTTGATTTGAGGGATGAATTAGACAGATTTCTTCACGTGTAACCCACGTGTAACCCAGTCATAGCGGGCAATCTGGAGGATATTGGCAGTTTAATACATTTTTGTAGAGAAATCATCATTAATTGACAGGTTATATAAAATTACAGAAAGGTAAATCTTCTAAAAAACACCTTGGCAACCTTTGATGAATTTTATGCTTCTTTAGATCCTGATGTCGGGGTTAGAGGAAAGCAGTTTGAAAAATTTGTTAAATGGTTTCTAAAGACTGATCCAACATGGGCGAGTCAAATAGATGAAGTGTGGTTATGGAATGATTATCCAAATAGATGGGGTGCCGATTGCGGAATCGATTTAGTTTTTACTCATAAGAACAGAAAGACTTGGGCAGTTCAATCAAAATGTATTTCTCCAGATAATGATATTAAGAAATCTGAAATAGATAGTTTTTTAAGTGAATCTAGTGACTCAAAAATTGATGGGAGATTGTTAATCGCAAGTACTGATGGAATTGGAAAGAATGCTCAACAGGTAATTAATCGTCAGGAGAAACAAGTTGTCTGTTTTTTATTAGAACAGTTCAGACAATCTGAAATTGAATTCCCCTCCTCAATGGAGGATCTCAATCAAGGTAAAAGAAAAGAGAAGAAGAGTCCCAGACCGCATCAAATCGAAGCAATCGAAAAAGTTTCTGAAGGAATAAAAACTGCAGATCGTGGGCAGGTTCTGATGGCATGTGGAACTGGTAAAACTCTTACATCTTTATGGATCAAAGAAAAAATAAAGGCAGAACAAGTTTTAGTTTTAGTTCCATCTTTAAGTCTTCTTTCTCAAATTCTGAAAGAGTGGAATGCAGAAGCAAATGAATCTTTCAAATGGATATGTGTTTGTTCTGATCAGTCAGTTGCAAAAGATAAATCAGAAGATGAGTGGATCTCAAATACTTCTGAAATTGGAGTTCCAGTTACAAGTGACACTTTAGAAATTAAAAATTTCTTAGATGAGAGTGGTTCAAAAGTTGTTTTTTCTACTTATCAATCAGCACCATTAATTGTTGAAGCACAGGAACATCACGATACCAGTCCTTTTGACTTAGTTATTGCTGATGAGGCACATAGATGTGCAGGGAAAGTTTCTAGTGCTTTTGGATGTGTCCTTGATGAAAACAAAATTCAATCCCAAAAAAGACTCTTCCTTACTGCTACACCAAGAGTTCTCTCAAAACAATTAAAGAGGAGTGCATCCGAAAACGAAATTGACGTGGCATCAATGGATGATCATTCAGTATTTGGAGAAGTTCTTTATCAAATCAAATTTTCAGAAGCAATTGAAAAGGATTTACTTTCTGACTATCAGGTTGTGGTTGTCGGTGTAGATGATCAGATGATTAGAGATCAGATTGAGAACAGAGACCTTGTAGAAATTAGTAATAATGAATTAAAGACAGATGCTGAAACTCTTGCTTCTCATATTGCTCTTGCAAAAGCGACTAATGAATATGACCTGCAAAGAGTAATTACTTTTCATGGATTAGTTAAGGGTGCAAAGAACTTTGCTGAAGACCATAAAAAAGTTAATGAATGGATGCATGGTTCAGGACAATCTACTAAAGAAATTTATGCTGACCATGTTTCAGGAGAAATGAGTAGTTCAGAAAGAAACAAAAGAATCAATCGATTAAAAAATCTAAGTGAGGGTGAAAGAAGAATATTATCTAATGCAAGATGTCTATCTGAAGGAGTTGATATTCCTACTCTTGATGGGATTGCTTTTATTGACCCAAGACAAAGTCAAGTAGATATTATTCAGGCAGTAGGTAGAGCAATACGAAAAAGTGAAAATAAAACTTTTGGAACAATCGTTATTCCTGTTTATCTTTCTGAGATTTCTGAAAATATAAATGACCAAATTCTTGCAAGTAAATTCTCAGGTGTATGGAAAATAATTCTTGCTTTAAAATCTCAAGATGATTCTCTAATGGAAGAGATTGATAGTCTTCGTGTAAGTTTGGGAAAGAAAAAAACTGGAGAAGTAGTTAGCGCAGGGATTAAAAAAATAATTATTGATCTACCTGAAAAAGTTTCTACAAATTTTGCAGATAAATTGAAACCAATATTAATTCAAAATACTTCTGATGATTGGTTAGAAAGATATGGAAAACTAAAATTATTTGTCGAGAAAAATGGTCATGCAAGTCCCTCTCAATCGAATATAGAGTCTGGATTACTAGGAAAATGGTGCGCATTACAAAGAATAAATTATAAAAAAAGAGAATTATCTCAGAAAAGAATAGATCTCTTAAATAGTCTTAATTTTGATTGGGATCCCTTAGAAACAGATTGGCAAAATTACTTCTCTGAATTAAAACAATTTAGAAAAGAGAATGGTCATGCAACTCCGAATACTTCTGGTCAAGAATTTAATTCATTAGGAGAATGGTGTCTTACGCAAAGAAAAAATTATAAAAATAGTAACTTATCTTTGAAAAGAATAGACTTCTTAAATAGTCTTGATTTTGATTGGGATCCCCTAGAAACAGATTGGCAAAATAAATTTGCTGAATTAAAACAATTTAAAAAAGAACATGGTCATGCAAGTCCTTCGAAGAGGAACAAGGAATCTAAAATATTAGGATTATGGTGCGGAAGGCAAAGAAAAAACTACAAAAATAGTAAATTATCTCAAAACAAAATTAACCTTCTAAATAGTCTTGATTTTGATTGGGATCCCTTAGAAACAGATTGGCAAAATAAATTTGCTGAATTAAAACAATTTAAAAAAAAGCGTGATCATGCAAGTACCTCTGAAAGGAGTAAAGAATTCAATTCATTAGGAGAATGGTGCACAGCACAAAGACGTAATCATATAAATGGTAAATTATCTCAAAAA
>QCQN01000037.1 GCA_003212175.1 Prochlorococcus sp. AG-449-P16 | reverse complement strand
TAAATTTATTCCATTTATTGATGAAAGATTTTTTTGAATAGTCCTATACCATTCTTCATAAATGGCCCCAAGTGCAATATTTATTTTTTCAAAACCAATTCTTACTTTTGTAATTTGTTCGCCTTTAGTATTCATTGGGGAATTATTTAAATTAGATTAAGAATAAATTCTATTATTTTGTGGTTTAAATTATTTAATTTTTTATAATTATAAGAACAAATTTACAATTAAATCTAAAAATTATTTATTGTTATTTGTACTAGAATTAATTTATTTTAAAAATATTCTTTAAGGCATATAAGATTTTTCAGTATCAAATTTATTTATAAAATATTAGTCAAAACTCAAAAAATATCAAAGATTTATAGCTATCAATGAGAATATTGATCTATCGCCAAAAAATTTATTTCAAAAAATATTTTTATTATAAATTTCAATTTCAAGATTATTGGAATTATATTATTAATTTTTGAGAGAGTTTTTAGGGGTTATAAACCTTATTTTAGGGGACTTTTAAATATTACAATTTATAGTTTTTAAAATTAAATAAATCAAGTCTCATTGATGAATTAAAATAATAAATAGGAACTTTTAATTAAAAATCTTAATGAACTTATCATGTGCATGCATAATCCCATGCTTCAATGAAAAAGATAGGATTAAGGATCTAATAAACGAAATAAGTAAATTAGAATCAAACTTAATAGATTGGTATTTGCTAGATAATGGATCAAATGATACAACATATCAAATTATGATTAATGAATTATCAAAAGTTAAATTAAGTAATATTTTCCCTATAAAAAAAAAGAAGAATAATGGTTATGGAGCTGGATTGAAGTATGTAATTAATAAAATAAATAAATCAAGAGAGTCAAAAAAAGATAAAGGGTTAACTCTAAAAAAAGTATACAAATACATTTGCTGGACCCATGCTGACGGTCAAACCCCAATTAATGATGTAGCTATTGCTCATAATATTGCTATTAAGCAAGAAAAAAAGTTTATTTTGATTAAAGGGAAAAGAATTCAAAGAAAAGATGGTTTATTAGGAATTATTTTTGAATTTTTTTTAAATTTATTAGTTTCTTTAAAATATAATAAGAATATATTATCGGCATATTCTCAACCCACATTAATTTCAAAGTCTTTACTCTTGAAAATTTCAGAACATTGTCCGAATGATAGTGTTTTTGACCTTGCGGTAATAGTTAAAGGATTTTTACATAAAGCTACTATTTTAAGGTTTCCAGTTGTTTTTGAGAAAAGGACAAAGGGCAAAGGCTCCAATGAATCTCTTTATCAAAAAATTAAGTTTTCAATTGATAACCTTATTTATATGTTATTTGGAAAATAATTTTTATTAAAAGAATTTATTAATAAAATACTAACCTATTGAACCTTTCAATCATTCATAGTAGCGTACTAGAAAAGACTCAATTAAAAAGAGAAAGAATTGAAAAGTAATAACCTTGAAAAATTAATTTTTGAAAATGTTAAAAGTTTATTGCCCATAAAAAATATAGTAATTATTGGAATTGATGGTCCAACAGCTTCTGGAAAAACTATCTTAGCTAATAATTTAGGTAATTTAATTAAAGAAAATGAAATAGAAGTAGATTTTTTTAGATTAGATTGGCTTCTTAAGGAGAGAAATGAGAGAATTAAAGATTTAAATTGCATTTTGAGTAAAACTAATAATTTCGAATTAGAGGGCGAAATGCATATGAATTTAGAAAATTTTTCGGATTTTTTAAACAGACTTAATCAAGCAAGAAATTCATTACAAATTAATAAAAAAAATAAGATAAAAGTCAAAAATTTATATTCAAGAACAGATGGAGGGAAAAGAACAGCATCACATGATTTTAATTTAAATGAAACCAGGGTAATCATTTGTGAGGGTCATTATACCTCAAGATCGGATTTCTATAATTTTATAGATATTAATATTTGTTTGCTAGCTCAGCCTCAAGAATTACTTAGAAGAAAAATTAAAAGAGTTTCAGGTTATCGTGGTGAAAAAGAAGCAACTGATTATTTTAATTCAATTGATATGCCCTCTTTCTGTTATCATCTCGAAAGATTCCATAGAAATATTGATATTATAATAAATAACAATAATTATGAGTTACCTATAATTGCAAATAAATCTTACTTATATAACTGGATAGAAGAATCTAGTAAGTACCTTTCAGATAAAAATAAGAAAAATTCTTTCGGAGAAAAGTTTGACTTATTTAGAAATATTTTTTCAGTCTCAGAATTAGATTTTAATTTGAGAGAAAAAGTGTTTTATGAATTAATAAACTTTAGTGAAGATATAAGAAATATTATATGTAATAGATTAGTAAGTCAGTCAACAGACTCAACTTTTGAAATAAGTTCAAAGTTTGAAGAATTAATTAAATTTTTTGAAAATAGAATAAATAAAATAGAACCTATACATTCTGTTAAATTAACCACAAAAAATATTTTTTATATTAACCCTAGAGAAAGAAGATTGCCTTATTCAATTGGAATAGAATTAGTTATTTTTAAGGAGAAATATAGTTTTGTTTATAGTTTTTTTAGTACAAAATGTGAAATCTTAATTTCTTGGAAGGGTGGAATTAAAATTTTGGAAAAAGAAATGCACTTAACAAGCATAAATGATAAAAAAATGCTTTCTGAAACTTTTAGTGTTTCTTCCAAAATTAACGATAGATCAAATATTAAAAACAAATTATTTAGAGATAAATTGTGCATTTATACTCCTACAAAATACTGCATTCCCGAATTTGCTAAGGATGTTCCTAATAATAAAGTTTTTACAAAAAAAGAACATGAGTTGGTAGCTTTTTATGAATTACTTAAGCAATATTTGACAAATGGAAATTCCCTTTTGGTTCATAGATTTGCCGATTTTATTGAGTTAAATTTTTTTAAAAGCATCTTAGAAAAAGCAGGAGCGATAGCATGTAATATTGGGAATTATTTAATAGCGACAAGGTCTATAAATAAAAAATTGCATTCAAAAGCTAGAGATTGGATGTCTAATTGGTTAGTTTATCGCGAAATATTAAATAAAAGTCAAATGCTTTATAACTTAAATCTTAGTGATGAAATAATTTGTGCGAGAAATGAAATCAATTCTCATTCTGAGGCTTTTGAACTTATAGATACTTTTTTAGTTGAAAAAAATTCTGATAAAAATTTAAAATCTAATACTAAGATTTCAGAAATAAAGATACTTTTACAATCAAAAAATAGAATTGTTAGAAAAAGTGCCTTTGAATATATTTTGGAATATTCGCCAACTTTATCTATAAAAAAGAATGATTTTTTAGGTTTATTTGATATTAAAGCTTTTGATAATGATGGAAGTTTATTAGTAAGGGATATTAAAAAATACTTTCCATCAATTTTTGCGGAATTATATCTTTGGCAACATATCAGAGGAGATTCATCTGCGATATTGGGGGCTAATTTATATGATTTGCGAGGTAGTTTATCACTAGATTCTAGTGCTCTATTGGAATCTGCAAGGAATAATAATACAGCAGTTGTTTTGCAGGCTTCATTAAATGCTTTAGGTCAAAAAGAAAATCATAATGGTAAAAATATTCAAGGTTATTTAAAATTAACCAATGGGATTGAGAGTATTACACATAATTGTATAAAAGCATCTATTTATAATCATATTGTGAGGGGTATAGAACCACCTTTATATGGTATTGGTATTGATCATATTGATTCAAAAAATGATTTACCAAAAGGAAGATGTACTAGGTTTTTAAATAATGCCATATCAAATAGAAATATAACGCATATAGTTTTGGATGGCTCTTCTCATTTTGATTCTAAAACTAGGGAATATAAAGATCTAGCATTGGCTTATGAGAAAGTGGCTGAATATGAAGTAAGTCTTCTTGAAAATTCAGATAATAGTTTTTTAATTGATAAAGAATTTTGTATTGGCGAATTGAACTATATTGGAGATACTTCAAAGGCAATGATTCCCTCTGCAGATGAAATCATATTCTTTATTAAAAAACTCCAAACCCTTCTTCTTCAAAGAGGGTTAGCTTATGAGATTTGTAGACCTTCATTATTTATTGGAAATCTGGGAACTACACATCATGATAAAGATAGTGATAATATTTCAACTGGCATTTCTTATGATTGGGTTGAAAAAAGTAAAAAATATGGCTTCATTAGCGCGGTACTCCACGGTACAACAAATAGTTCAATAAAAGTACTCAAAGAGTCAATTGGGGGTTGTCATAAAGTAAATGTAGCGGGAGATCTTTTGAAGGTTTTTCAAGAATCACTACCTAAACGTATAGATTGTAAATACAGGGAATTTAATAGTTCTTCGAAATTACTAATGTATAAAATATCTGGAATGAAAAAAGATTTTGATGAATCTGAAACTTTTTTTATTTTAAAGCAACTTAATAAAAAAGCTAATCAATTAATGAGTACAATTAAAAGTCCTATTTTGACATTAGAAGATGAAGAATTTTTCAAAAGATTTTCTTATGCGCTCCCGGAGAATCTAATAGATCTTATTCTTAGTGAATTTAAAAAAGAATTTACTAAATCAAAAGCAAAAGATAATTTACTAATTTGTGAAAAAAATAAATTTTTTAGTGCATCAATGATAGAAGTACCTTTTGATGAAGGTTTCTGTGAGTATGCCGATTCATTAATAGATGAAGGAATAAAATTTTTTCATATTGATGTTGGAGATGGTAATTTTATATCTAGGAAATTTTCAGGTATAAATAAACTCAAGTATCTATATTCTTTAAAAAGAGATTTATCATTGCATGTGCATCTTATGGTTGAAAACCCGCTGAAGAAATATTCTGATGGGCTGACCATAATCGATCAATATCAGAATGCAGGGGCATCTCGTATAGCATTTCATTCTCGTTCCTTTAAAAATGAAGATGAGTTTAAAAAAACTATAAGGAATCTCAAAAGAAAAGGATGTACTCCAGGAATAATAGTTGAAATTCAAGAATATAATCTCAACAATATCTGGGATTTTATTAAAGATAATAATATTGAATGGGTT
>QCQN01000036.1 GCA_003212175.1 Prochlorococcus sp. AG-449-P16 | reverse complement strand
TATTTTTGTACCCATTATATCCTGTTTTTGGTCAATCGAATTTATTAGAGAGTGTAAAAAAGAATCCTGACGAAGCTATCAAATTATGTAATAAGTTTAAAGAATTGAATGCAAAAGGCATTTCAGCCAGTTCAGATAAAGCGGTAAATTACGTATCGAAAAAAAATAAATTAACCCCTGTTAATGCTGAAATTTTCTCTATTTACGTAATTGGGCTCCACTGTCCGGAAATTATCTAGGATTAAATGCATAAATCAAGATGGTTTGATAAATCTCTAACTCTTAGAGATGGGACTAAACTTGTATCAAGAATATGGTTACCTATCGGGGATGGTCCATGGCCTACATTATTAATGAGGCAACCTTACGGTAGAGAAATAGCTTCAACAATTACCTATTCTCATCCTTCATGGTGGGCTTCAAAGGGATATATGGTAATTATTCAAGATGTTAGAGGAATGGGTTCTTCGGAAGGCGTTTTTAATGGGTTCGTTCAAGAAGCTCGCGACACTTCCGAAACACACGAATGGGTAAGATCACTAAAAGAATGTAATGGAAAACTTGGTTTATATGGTTTTTCATATCAGGGATTTACACAGTTAATAGGCGAGTTAAATTCAAAGCCCCCAGATTGTTTATCACCTGCGATGACGGGAATAAATATCAAAGACCATTGGTGCTCAGATGGAGAGGCGTTTTGGTGGCATAACAATATCGCATGGGGACTTCAAATCGCTGCTTTAAAAATGAAAAAGGAAAATAATGAACTTGAATGGGAAAAAGTAAGATTATCGTTAGAAAACAAAAGTTACTTAAGTGACGGAATAGACATTTTAAAAAAATATGATCCTAAGAGCTTTATTTTAGAATGGCTCAATAATTTAAATAATGATTACCCGTTTCAAGAATTTAAACCAATTTCATCATGGATCAAAAAACCAATGTTAATTATTGGAGGTCTATGGGACCCACATTTAAAAGGGGCATTTGATTTATATACAAAAGCTAAAGAAGTTGGAGGAGATCCAGAAATAATTATAGGTAATGCTACACACTTAGACTGGTGGAGTGGATCACAAGAAAGTTTATTAAAATTCTTTGATAAACACCTAAAGTTTGATAAGAATGCTAATAATAACTCTTTGAAAAGAGAGAAAAAAATATGGAATATTTCATTAAATAAATGGGAAGATTTAAATAACAAATTTAATCCTGAATTTATTTTTGGACTCAAAAGCGATGGTACAGCAAATGTAGAAGTTGAAGATGGAAGTCTGACCATAAATTCAAAAGGATCAGGATGGTTCACAATTGTTCATGACCCATGGAGACCTACTCCATCTGACGGTGGACATTTAGGTCCAAATCCAGGAAAGTTTAACAGAAGCATTATTGATAAACGACTGGATGTAGGTGTTTTTCAAACCAATTCTTTTGAAGAAGATCAATATTTAACAGGAGTCCCCACATTAGAAATCCAAGTAAAAAGTGATCAGCCCAATTTCGATATCTGCCTTGCTTTATCTCTAGTTGAAGAAGGTAATGAAAAGGTTAATCAATTTTCAACCGGATTCTTAAGGGTTAAAAACTCCAAAATAAGTGAAGAATGCATTTATCAAATCACAATGCAACCAACAAATATTTCTTTGATTAAAGATAGCAAGCTTCGCTTATCTATATCTGCAGCAGCTTATCCCGCTATTGGAGTTAATCCTGGATTTGGGGAGGGGAATATTGGATCTCCTTCAGCAAATCATAAAGTTATTACTCTAAGTTTTAGCCTTGATAAAACATTTATGAAAATGACCCCTTTTTTTTTATAAATAATTAATTTTTTGGTTAATCATTTGATATTATTAATCGTTAATATCTACCAGTCATGATCGAGACAATTCAAGCAGACTGGATTAAATCAGAAGCTATCAACCTAGAAAATTGTTGCAATGATAATCCATTAAAAATATTAGGTCCTCATTTTTATGAAGAACAATGGGTAATTAGGGTATGGATGCCTGAAGCCGACGAAGTTAAAATAAATTTTAAAAACAATACCTATAAGGCAGAAAGCATAAACCATAAATGGCTTTTTGAAGCTATCCTGCCTGAAAATCCAAATCACAATTACGAAATAAATATTTCCCGAGGAGGGATCAAACATACACAACATGACCCTTGGTCATATAGAGAAGAGTGGATGGGAGAAGTTGATAGACATCTTTTTGCAGAGGGTAATCATCATCATATTTGGAAAAAAATGGGAGCACATCTCATTGAAGAAAAGAATCAAAAAGGGGTCATGTTTTGCATTTGGGCTCCAAATGCAAAATCAATCTCGATAATTGGAGATATAAATTCTTGGGATGGAAGACATCATCCAATGCAAAAAAGATTAGGGGGAATTTGGGAACTATTCATGCCATCAATGCAAGAGGGCGACACATATAAATATGAAATAAGAACACAACAAGGTCATATTTATGAGAAAGCTGATCCATATGGTTTCCTTCATGAAATCAGGCCTCAAAATGGTTCAATAGTTTCAAAGTTGAAAAACTTTAATTGGAATGATAGTTCTTGGATTTCAAACAGAGATTCTTCTAGTCAAATTAACAAGCCAATTTCAGTTTATGAAATGCATTTAGGGAGTTGGCTCCATGAATCAACAGATAATAAATATCTGGAGGACAATGGTGAACCAAGAGACCCAGTACCTGCAGCCGATTTGAAACCTGGAACACGATTATTAACTTATCCAGAATTAACCAAGAAACTAATCCCTTATGTAAAAGAGAGAGGATTCACTCATATTGAACTAATGCCAATATCTGAACATCCTTTCGATGGTTCATGGGGATACCAAGTTACAGGTTGGTATGCACCAACAAGTAGATTTGGCACCCCAAATGAATTTAGAGAGTTTATAAATAAATGTCATGAAGAGGGCATAGGCGTAATTCTTGATTGGGTGCCCGGTCATTTTCCAAAAGATAAGCATGGTTTAGCTTTTTTTGATGGCTGCCATCTTTATGAGCATGGAGATTCGCGAATAGGTGAACACAAAGAATGGGGAACCCTAATATTTAATTACAGCAGAAACGAAGTAAGAAATTTCTTAGTAGCAAATCTCGTTTATTGGTTTGAAGAGTTTCATATTGATGGCATAAGAGTAGATGCTGTAGCTTCCATGCTTTACAGAGATTATCTACGTCCTGATGGAGAATGGATACCCAATGAAAATGGTGGGAATGAAAATATAGAAGCCGTTAAATTTCTTCAACAGGCTAATCATGTACTCTTCCAACACTTCCCAGGTGCACTTTCTATTGCTGAAGAATCAACAACTTGGCCAATGGTAACCAAACCAACTGATATGGGAGGGTTAGGGTTTAACTTGAAATGGAATATGGGATGGATGCACGATATGCTTGATTATTTTGAAATAGATCCTTGGTTTAGGCAATTCCATCAAAATAGTGTGACTTTCTCAATTACATATAACTATACAGAGAACTTTATGCTTGCACTTAGTCATGATGAGGTTGTCCATGGTAAAAGTCATCTTTTGCATAAAATGCCTGGCGATGACTGGAAGAAATATGCAAATACTCGAGCATTACTAACTTATATGTGGACCCACCCTGGTAAAAAAACAATATTTATGGGGATGGAATTTGGGCAAAGACAAGAATGGAATGTTTGGGATGATCTGCAATGGGAGTTACTAGAATTTGAGCCCCATAAAGGTATCAGAAACTTGATTGATGACCTAAACGTTCTTTATAAAAATGAACCTGCATTATGGAGAAATGACTTTGATCCTTATGGATTCCAATGGATAGATTGTAATGACAAGTCTAATTCGGTTATAAGTTTCATGAGAAGAGAAAACGATACCAATGAGTGGCTTGTTGTTGTTGCTAACTTTACACCTAATACTCATGGGTCATACAAAGTAGGTGTTCCTTTAGAAGGCTTTTACAAGGAGATATTTAATTCAGATGGATCTAGATACGGAGGCAGTAACAAAGGAAATATGGGGGGTAAAGAAACTATAAATTACAATATTCATGATTATCAAAATGCTCTAGAACTTGCTTTGCCCCCATTAAGCGTGAGTATATTCAAACATCAATCAAAAAAATAAGAAGGCTCATTTAACTTAGTGCTTCATATAAATGTTCATATAACGCTTTTGCTCTGCTTTACATTGTAAGATTTTTAAGTTGGATTTTAATTTTTTTTAAATATCGAATTGAAAAATGGGTCAAGATTTACCACTACTACTTTCTGCCGCATTAGGTAAAAAAGTAAATAGGCCTCCAGTATGGATGATGAGGCAAGCAGGAAGATATATGAAAATCTATAGAGATTTAAGGGAGCGTTACCCAAGCTTCAGAGAGAGGTCTGAGAATCCAGAACTTTCATATGAGATTTCAATGCAGCCTTTTCATGCTTTCAAACCGGATGGTGTGATCCTTTTTTCAGATATTCTCACACCTCTTCCAGGGATGGGCATAAATTTTGAAATAATAGAAAGTAAAGGTCCAATTATTGAGGACCCAATAAGAACTCTTAATCAGGTAGAAAATTTAAGAGAATTAAATCCAAGCGAGAGTTTAAGCTTTGTTGGGCAAGTTCTTTCTTCACTAAAAAAAGATGTGAATAATGAGGCAACTGTTTTAGGTTTTGTTGGCGCACCTTGGACTCTTGCTGCATATGTAGTTGAAGGTAAAAGCAGTAAAAATTATTCCTTAATAAAATCGATGGCTTTTAATGAACCAGATTTACTTCATAAACTTCTTGATCATTTTGCAAAATCTATTGGTGAATATCTTAAATATCAAATAAAATCTGGAGCGCAAGTAGTACAAATTTTTGATTCATGGGCAGGCCAGCTAAGCCCACAAGATTATGATAACTTTGCTGGGCCGTATCAAAAAAAAGTTGTTGAAATTGTAAAAGCGGAATACCCTGAAACACCAATAATTCTTTACATTTCAGGAAGTGCTGGGGTACTGGAAAGAATGGCAAAAACTGGAGTAGATATAATTTCATTAGACTGGACAGTAGATATTGAAGAGGCTTGTAAAAGAGTCCCCAGGGGGATTGGTATTCAAGGTAATGTTGACCCTGGCATTTTATTCGGAAACAAAGAATCAATAAAAGAAAGGATAGATAATACTTTCAATAAAATTAAAGACAGGAAATATATTCTTAATTTGGGTCATGGGATTTTACCTGGAACTCCAGAAGAAAATGCTCAAACATTTTTTGAACATGGGAAAAAACTCACTTACTAGTCAAAGTCTTGGCATATAAAAACTTATTAATAACTGGCGCTAATGGATGTGTTGGCCAATATTTAGTT
>QCQN01000035.1 GCA_003212175.1 Prochlorococcus sp. AG-449-P16 | reverse complement strand
TGGTGCGCCATGCCCTTTACTTAAAAGAAATCTGTCTCTTGATATATTATTAGGATCTTTTGGATCTATTTTTAGCTCCTTCCAGTATAGATAAACTAATATGTCTATACAAGACAAGCATGATCCCAAATGAGGGATTTTAGCAGTGTGCGAGGTATTTATAATTCTTTTTCTTAATAACTTAGAAATAGATTCTAAATTGACTTCTTTCTGGTTCAATTCATTTATTAAATATTATTATTTTAGTAGAGTAAGGCAACACATTATCTAATATATAAATAATATGACTAAGGCCAAAATATGAAAAAAGTCTCAGAAAATATCAAAGTATTATGATCTATCATAATTAGATTATATTTAAAAATAAGTTAAAAATTTTAAACAGAAAATTATATTAGTAATTTGCAAAATCTATTTGAGTCACATTAATGATATATACTTGTCAATTCAAAGAGATTTTTGAACCAAATTAATTCATTTTTTCTAATAGAGCTAAGTGAAATTTGATTGATTAACTATAATTAATTTAGATTCAAAATTAATATATGATTTAAAAATATAATGAATATTACTAAAGAAAGATTAAAACAAGAATTGGTTTTACCCTCTAGAAAATTTTCTAAGTTGATTTTGGAGGCTTACCACTCATTAAAACACTTTTTAAAAAGAACTAAAATAGATAAAAAGCAGGTTCCAACTTTAATTTGGGACATAAGGTCTAACCCAATTACATTCGACTTTATTTGGCTAATAATCGATGCTTATAACTATTTCAGAGAAACTGGTTTTAGTGAATATGATGTGGTAATTTTTATTCCACATGGATATGTGCAGAAACCTTTTAGTTGGAATTCTTATGATAAATATTTCAGTTCAGAAGATTTAATGAGAAGGATAAAAGACATGATTATTCCAATAGCAGAATCATTTAATTGCGTCAGAAAAGTAAAATTGGAATCAGATATTGAAAAATTACAACAAAATTATAAAAGTGTAATTAAATACCCTAGAAATTATGATCCGTTAAAGTATTATCCAAATCCACTAAAGTACTCAAAAGCAGTCTCTTCAATATCAAAAAATAATAAAAATATAATTCCATTTTTCGAGTCAAAAATACATAATATTAATAAAGCTATAATTGAACCTTACGTCACACTTACACTTAGAGATCATGGATATAGTCCTACAAGAAATTGCAATCAAAAGGATATAGATGAATTTTTAGAGTTCGCTCTCTCTTTAAATGCTCAACCAGTTATAGTCCCCGATGATATTGAAAAGCTGTCTAAGTATAATTTTCCAAAAAATATAATCCTTTGCAAAGAAGCAAGAACTTCCCTTGCAAAAAGAATCTCATTATATTCCAAAAGTAAAATGAATATTTTCCCACCATCAGGACCTTTCTACGTATCTTTATTTCTGAAAAACACAAAATCCGTCATGTACAATATTGGGGTTAATTGGGATGATGATGAATCTCCAAGACAAAGAAAAGTATACGGTTATAAACTTGGAGATCAACCCTATACAAATCTGGACGGAAGACTCATATGGCATGCTATGAATCCTAGATTTACCTATAAAGATCTTATAGAAATATATTTTTCATAGGGTTTATATTTGAACCTAGACAGTTAAATGGAAATTTTTTAATTAATATTATTATTATTATCTTCAAGACATGAAAGTTTATAGTTTAATAAACATTAGACTACTTGTTTAATTTAAATTTAAAAAATCAAAAGTGAAAAATAATTCTTACGAGTTAGAGGAAATAAGCCCTGGTTGTTATTTTTACAAGCAACCAGAGCAGGTTAATTTTATTGATCAATCTATTATTGATAAATTATTAGTTGAATTAGAGTCCCAAAATTTAAAATTAGGGAGGATTTGTCTTCATAATTCATATAAAGATCCAACCCAAATCATGGTTATTGCTCTGCATCAAGATTATTTGGTTAAGTATCATCTTCATAATGGACCTGAGCTTTTAAATATTATTGAGGGGGAGTTGTTAATTTCTGAAATGGTCAATAAAGATAAGTTAAAGGATCATGTTCTTTCGAAAAAAAAGCTATTCATGTTAAAGATGTCTAAGGGTGTTATACATTCTGTGAAAAGTTTGACTAAGTGGTCTGTATTTCTAGAGGTTGGAAATGGGCCATTTGATGAAAATAAGACTTCTTATATCTAATACAATTAAGTGAATGACTTTTGATAGTTAATAACTTTTTCAATAACATAATCAACTTGATCATCTGATAACCCTTCATAAATAGGTAAACATAAAACTTTTTTAATTATTTGACTCGCTTTTTTGGTATAAGTCTTGCAATCAGCATATGGTTCTTGTTCTGACATTAAAAGTGGGTGCTGAATTTTTGTTTCAATATTATTTTCTGCAAGATATTTTGACAGTCCATCTCTATCTTCTATTTGAATAGTGTAAGTATAGAAAACCCTTTGTGAATTTTTTGTCTCCGTTGGGGTCAGGCAATAGTTTTTTAAATTTTCAGTATATCTTTTAGCTATTTCAGATCTTCTATTTAATTTTTTAGGCAAATTTTTCAATCTAGATTGAAGAAAAGCAGCATTTAGAGAATCTGCTCTGAAATTAAGGGATGGATATTTTAAGAATTCTTTATTAACAGTTCCATTATATCTAAGTATTTGAATTTTATTTGCAATTTCTTGGTCATTAGTAAATACAGATCCAATTTCACCCAATCCTCCGAAAATTTTCATGGGATTATGACTTATTGCTGAAACCACTCCAAAAGAACCGCATTTTCTCCCATCATATTTTGCACCAAATGCTTGCGAACCATCTTCAATGAGTTTAATTTTATATTTATTTGCAATTTTTATGATCTGCTCGTAGTCAGCCATATTTCCAGTATAGTCAACTGTTAACAAAGCTTTTGTATTTTTGCTGATAACTTTTTCAATCGAATTAGGGTCTAAGTTTAAATCTTGATTAATATCACAAAAAACAGGTTTAGCACCTGTCATTTTAATAGCATTTGCCGTTGCGATCCAAGATAAAGGAGTTGTAATAACTTCATCTCCTTGTTTAATATCAATGCCTTTTAAAGCAAGATATACAGCATCAGTACCTGAAGAAACAGTAACGCAATAATCTCTTCCTACATATTCCGCCAGATTTTTTTCAAGATTAGATATTTCCTGTCCCATTACGAATTGTCCATGATCCATACATCTCTCAAGAACCTCTTTAAGATCTTCTCGATCTTCCTTATTTGTTATTGAAAGATCTAAGAAACGAACTTGTAATGATGCTTTAATCATTTATTTTTCTCCAAATAGATTCAATTAGCCTCATATCTTGCAACGAGTCTAAAGCAGAAGTAAGACTTTCGATTTTATTAAGAACAGACTTAGTAACAGAATAAGCTTCATTTTTGAAAGCCCAACTCCAATCACTGTCTATAATACGTGTCTCTACATCATTTCTAGATTTCCAAGAAGTTAATTTCACTTTTGCTGGAACATTGATCTGGAAACCTGGAGGTAGCTCCATTTTTAAAGAACCTCTCTCAAAATTAATCTCAAGGCCTTCCTCCCATTTATTAAGTTGTAAGGTATCAGACCATGTATAAACTAATGGAAAATTTCCATAATCAAAAATACATACAGCCCCAGCACCTCTCTTATAGTAAAAGTGACTAATTTCCTCTGGATAACCAAAGAAATACCTCATTAAATTAATATCATGTCCATTTACGTTAACAAAGTGTTCATAGTCATTATGATATTCTTCCTTAAGAAATTCTGGCGCAATAGGCCAAACGACATTCATTGGTTTAGGCTCTTCAGTTTTTATATCTCCTGATATATTGCAATAATCACCTCCAGCGGTAAGGTAAATTCTTGCACTTAAAACTTTTCCAAGTGACTTATCATTGTAAATTTGATCAAAAATTTTTTTTGCTTTT
Source organism: Prochlorococcus sp. AG-449-P16 (assembly GCA_003212175.1). Taxonomy (GTDB): domain Bacteria; phylum Cyanobacteriota; class Cyanobacteriia; order PCC-6307; family Cyanobiaceae; genus Prochlorococcus_A. The sequence continues at coordinate 1,663 of QCQN01000035.1, read as the reverse complement.
TGTACTCCCGAATCATACCTTCTCATAAAACCAAGACTATAAAAACAACCTTTTGTGATTGATTTATCTACCAGAATTTTAGATTTATCATAGGTTTGAGCCATGGGTTTTTCAGTAAAAATATTAAATCCAGCCTCTAATAAGTCATATGCAATAGGGCCAGTATGATGTCTTCTCGTAACAACATACACAAGATCGGCATTACTATTTTCAATTAAATCTTTATGAGATTTATAAACTTTCTCAATATTAAATTTGTTAGCAACAGCCGAAGCAAGTTTAGGTCTTAATTCTGCCAGACCAACTAAATTAACATGATCAATTTCTACTAGATTTTTAATATGAGCAACTTGGCTTATAAAACCTGCTCCTACGACTGCAACATTTAATTTCTTCTGGTCCAAAGTTCTTATTTCAACTAATTATAAGTATGAAGCTAAATCTTTTAAAGACACAATTTCAACATCTGGTCTTATTAAAATGAATTGCCCACCGGACCTTAAATAATCTAAATTTGCTTTTATAATTTGCTTGTAATATAGTGGCGCAAACATTAAACAATATTTATATTTTTCTAATTCTTTGGTTCTACCAGGTAAAACTGGTGCTCCTATACCAGGAGAATAAGTTCCTTGTCTAAGTTTGTCATCATCAAAAAAAGTAGCAATTCTTTCTGTTAAGTCAAATTGATAAGTAAAAACAGTGGCTCCAATAGAAGTGCCATATGCGCAAATCTTTTCATCTCCTATTTTTGAAAGAATATCCTTTATTTTTGAAGTTGTATTTTTTATATATTGTGATGTTGAATCAAAATGATCATTAATATTATTAAAAAATTTCTTTTCTTTTTCTATCAATTCCAGAGTTTCGCTATCAAAACTTTTAGGATATGAATTTTTTTGAAAATAGAGTCTAATAGAACCTCCTTTTGCGTCAATATACTTACATTTTCTCAATGTAAGTCCAAATCTCTCGAAAAATTTTGAAATTGGTTCAATAAAAACATAAGACAGATGTTCATGATTATAATTCTCGAGTAAAAAGCTCTCAAGCACTGATTTTTGATAAAACGTCTGCAACACTAAATATCCATCATCATTTAATCCATTGGCAATTGATGAAGCCCACTCTTGTATATCTTCAACATTTGAAAAACAATGATTTGCTAAAACAACATTTGGTTTACCTACCACTTCTGTAGCTTGATTTATTGTCTTTTCTGACACATAACCCTTTATTGTTTTTACACCTCTTTCATTTGCAAAATCAACTAAGTTTTGGGCAGGCTCAATACCAATAGCTTTTACTCCGATTTGCTTAAATAGATCCAAGAAAAGACCATCATTACTACCAACCTCTATAACTGATCCCCCATCACACAATTGAGCTACCTCTTTACAATAATTGAGGTACAATTCTTTTAATTTTGGATTAGTTGATGCTGGCCTTGATAAATAATTTCCGTATATATAGTCTGGATCAGCAGAGCCAGACATTTGCACGTGATTGCATTGATTACAAATATCAATGTTAGAGGGAATTAAAAAATGAGGAATTTGATTAGGAGATTCGGCATATTTATCTCCTGGAGGCATACTACATAAATCAAGAATAGTTTTTATATCTCTGCTTCCACATGCTCTACAATGTTGGGCTTGGTTAG
>QCQN01000034.1 GCA_003212175.1 Prochlorococcus sp. AG-449-P16 | reverse complement strand
TATAAAAAGAAATTTGCCCTGAATCAAATAAATATAAATTTAGCCATTGATTTTGGATTAATGGGAATAGTATTACTAATATTGTAATTAATGCATATCTAATTAACTTAAAATCTATTATCAATGTGAATATGTGATCCTTAAATTAATTAAATCACACTTTCAATAAATCAAAAGAAATTTTTTTGAAAATTTCATTATCAATAGTTTCTAGAGTTACTAAAGTATCAACTAACTTCTCCAAAAGAATTCTATTTTTACTGATAACTTCAATAGATCTATTTAGAGAAATTTTAGAAATATTAATAATTTCATTATCAATTTTTGAAGAAGTATTATCAGCTATCAATGACTTATTCCTAACCAAACCCTCACCTATGTATATATCATTATTATCTTCAATTGAGACTGGACCTATCATTGAAAACCCATATTTAGTTACCATCTCTCTGACAATATTAGTGGCATATGAAATATCATAAATTGAACATTGAGTAATTTCATTTTTCCCAAAAACTACAGTCTCAGCTGCTCTACCTGCCAAGGCTATCTCAATTTTTGTTAACAACGATTTTTTTGAAATTAATCCGCTAGAAACAAAATCTTCATCAGGATTTATTTTTGTATAGCCTCCTATTGAGTTTGATCTTGGAAGAATGGTAATTTTGTCTACCGAATCTATACCATTTCGGACTGCCGAGACAATTGCTCTGCCAACTTGGTTATAAGCAATAATTTTTTTCATATTAGGTGATGAGATTACAGAAGTTCTTAAACCAAGAGTTAATTTGTCTAGTGCGTTTTCAATGTGAACATTACTAATTTTTTTTGAATTTTCCCTCGCACAATGGATAGCACTCTCATTCATTAAATTAGCCAAATCAGCACCAGAAAATCCAACAGTTCTTGTGGCCCAATAAGATAAATCAACATGTTTTGAAAGTGGCTTAGAAAGAGAATGTACCGATAGTATTTTTTTTCTTCCTTCAACATCTGGAAGCATAACTTCTATTTTTCTATCAAATCTTCCTGGTCGCAAAAGTGCTGAATCTAAAATGTCAGGCCTATTTGTAGCAGCTAAGACAATTATTCCGCAATTATCAACAAAGCCATCTAGTTCCGTCAGTAACTGATTAAGTGTTTGCTCTCTCTCATCATTGCCTCCTCCTATACCAGATCCACGCTGCCTGCCAATTGAATCAATCTCATCAATAAAAATAATGCATGGAGACTTTTCTTTTGCTTTATCAAACAAATCTCGAACCCTACTAGCTCCAACACCAACAAAAAGTTCCACAAATTCAGAAGCTGCAATTGAGATAAAAGGAACGCCAGACTCACCAGCAATCGCCTTAGCTAATAATGTTTTACCTGTTCCAGGAGGGCCAACTAATAAAATACCCTTTGGAAGTTTTGCCCCTAAATCTGTAAATTTTTTCGAATCTTTTAGAAATGTTATTACCTCTTTCAATTCTTGGGCAGCTTCGGGGACTCCGGCTACATCATCAAACCTAGTCTCAACATCATCAATTGTTATGAATTTAGACTTACTTTTGCCAAAACCTAGAGCCCTTGAAGCGAGTTTTGAAGTGCTTCTCAAGATTAGAATAATCGCGATAACAAATATCAAAAAAAGACCTATAGAAGCAAATGAGTTTGCCGTTGAAGATTCTTTTTTACTATTGTTAATCGTCAGCTCTACATTGTTTTCAGTAGCCTTCTCAATTATTAATTGATCATTATATAAAATAGGAATTTTTTCCTTTTTCCCATCTTTATATAAAACATCAATTTCTCTGCGTCTTGGATAAAAGAATATTGACTGAATCTTTCCTGAATCTATCTCCTGTAAAATATTTGAATAACTCGACTTAGAATTAGAGTATGAAAAATTTGATTTAAAAAACACTTTATATAAATTAAAACATTGCTACTTAAGCTTAAGACTTCCAATCAAGAAATGGCTTGTTTAAACCAAATATAATCAAAATTTTGGGAGATAACCATTGAAAGGTTATATTAATAGTTGAACACAAAAAATAGTATGGCAGTACCTAAGAAGAAAAAATCAAAAAGTAAGAGAAATCATAGACACGCTGTTTGGAAAGGAAAAGCAGCTGTAGCTGCGAAAAAAGCTATTTCATTGGGTAAGTCGGTATTAACTGGTAAAGCTCAAGGTTTTGTTTACCCTATTGATGAAGAAGAAAGTGAAGAGTGAATTATACTAAGACCCTAACTTAAAGGCCTCTAGTATCACAGCGTAAGTTGATCCAATCCTAACTTTATCAAGTATTGACCAAAAATTATATAGATTGGATTTATGAGGAGGTCTTATTCTTATAATTATCTCAATTAAAATTATTATTAAAGGTACCATAACTAATTCATTTTTCCCTTCCGAAATAAATTTAGTTATAAAATTTGCAAATAAAAAATAACCTGTCAAGACTGAAATTATATTTAAGGATTTTGACCTCCATGAGGAGCTTATAAATCCAAATAAAAAAGAACTAAATGTAATAATTAGTTTGGAATAATTAGTATTTTGCATAAGAGATATACATTAAAAATTGTTCCAGATATGCATAATTAACATATTGACTCTTGATTTCAGGTCCTTTAATAACATTAGCTTTTAAACTTTTACTCCCTAGAGTATCTAAAAAACCATCAAAAACTATATCTTTTTTAATATCTATCGGAATATTTGATGGAATATAAATAGTAGGTAGTTTTGCTGCTAGCGAAGATTTTAATCCAGCAATAGAATCTTCAAAAACTATAGAATTATAATTAATAATTCCACTAAGTCTCATAGCTTGAAGATAAGGAAACGGATTTGGTTTGTGATATTCAACATCATCACTAGAGATTATAAATTCAAAAGGATTGAATTTCTTAAAAAGGTGTTTAATTATTAGAGCAGCTTGTTTCCTAGAGCTTGAAGTAACAATAAATTGTCTCACTTTTTTTTTATAAAGCTCACTAATCAATCTAAAGACTCCAGTCTTAAAGTTAATACAATTATTTGTTATAAATTGGAAATAATGGTACTGCTTTCTCTCATGAATTTTTATTATTTCTTCAGTTGATATTTGGTCATTTATTTTTTCTGAATAATATGCAATTCTATTCTTACCACCATTGACTTTAAGCAAATCAATGTAACAAGGTATATCCCACTCCCAACTTAGATCAAAATCTTTGAATGCAAGGTTAAAGGCAGGTAAATGCCCCTCTAATTCAGTATTAGCAATTGTTCCATCTAAATCCCAATAAACACCCTCAAGTTTAGTCACTAAAGAAATAAAAATACTTCTTTATTTGCGATAAAAGACGAGAGCAATTATTGCAGGACCGGCTAAAGCAACAACGGCTAGAGGAATAAGAGTTGCCATAATAGTAATTTTGTAATGTGATACTATTTTTACAAATAAACTAATCAACTGTACGAATACGTTACAAGATTGAATTAAATTATGAAATCATGGAGCTGTATAGAAAATTGTGGAGCTTGTTGTAAGTTTGATTTACATGATAGGGAGGGCGTAATGAACAAATTAAATAGAAGTGATCTAATTTTAATAGAATCTATGACTTGTAAGGATGGTTGGTGTAAATACCTTGATAGAAAAAATAAAAGATGCACTATTTACGAATCAAGACCCCATTTCTGTCAAGTAGATAAATTTTCCTCCTCATTTAAAGATTATTTAAAGTATGGTGATAAATTCCTAATAGATTGCTGTAAACAACATATATCTTCAATATATGGAAAAAAAAGTAAGCAAATGCAAATTTTTAAAATTACTACTTCAAATAAATGAACGGTAATTTAAAAAAAGAAGAAAGTAGTGAAAAAGGGTTTACAACTGTTTTTGCAACCACATTTACCACAATATTTATCGCTGAATTGGGTGACAAAACTCAAATTGCAACACTAATGCTATCAGCAGAGTCGGGGAAGCCAATAATTGTGTTTATAGGAAGTTCATTCGCCTTAATAAGCTCAAGTATTGTAGGAGTATTAATTGGGAAATGGATATCCAATAAAATATCCCCGAATAGATTTTCTTTTATCACAGGCTCAATAATGATGATAATAAGTCTGTTTTTAGTTTATGACATTATTAAAACCAACATTTAGATGATTTTAAGCTTATTATTATCAACATTCCTTACTGTATTTATTGCGGAATTAGGTGACAAAACTCAATTAGCAACATTAACTATTAGTGGAACATCCAATAAACCACTAGCTGTATTTCTAGGATCCTCCTCAGCACTTGTATTTGCCAGTTTATTGGGTGCCTTAGCCGGAGGATCAATCTCAAATGTTGTACCTGAGGTTGTCTTAAAAACAATTGCTTCAGGAACATTTTTTATTATTGGAATAAGACTTTTTATAAATTCATTTAAAGCCGATAATTCCATTGATGCCGATAATTCCATTGATAATGAGTAAGTAATTTATTGCCTAAAGTTAGTAAGTAATGCACCATTTAATATAAAATAGATATACATATTTTCTTCAATTAGTTAGTATTCCAATGTTCACAACTTCCGCGATTATTGATAACTTAAAACAGGAAGAAGGATTAGAGTATAAGAAATTATGCAGGATATTAAAATTAACCAAGAAATCAGATAAAAATAAACTTAATATTGCACTTAAAGCTCTTGAAAAACTTGAAATTATAAATAAAAATGAAAAAGATGAATACTCAAATTCAAATAATAGTAGTCACATTATTGCAAAAATTAGGTGTAGTAGTAAAGGCTACTGCTTTGCAGTAAGAGATAATAGTAACGAAGATATCTATATAAGAGAGAATCTATTAAATTATGCATGGAACGGCGATAAGGTTTTAGTAAGGATAATTAAAGAAGGTATAAGAAGAAGATCTCCAGAGGGAATAGTAGATTGCATTCTTGAAAGAACTAATCAAATCCTTCTAGCAAAGGTTGAGACAATTAATAAGGAAATTTATGGTATACCGATAGATGATAGGATTCTATCGAAAATTAAGTTGCCTAAAAAAGATGAAAAATATAAGCACAATCCTGCTGATAAAAATATAGTAAAAGTAAAGATAGATAGTTTTCCTATAGCACAACATGAAGGCGAAGGACATGTTATTGAGGAATTAAAATTAAGTAATAACGAAGGATTAGATACTGACTTTGTTTTATCCAAAAGTAATATAAATACTCCAGAAAAAACAATAGCACCCAAACTTGAAAACATTAATCAAGAAAATAGATTAGATTTATCTAATGAAAATTCATATATGTTTAAAAGTTGGAGTGAGGAAAATGCACCTATTCTTCCACTAATTCAAATCCAAGAAGATGAGGATAAAAAAATAAAACTTTGGATCCATACTAACGCTATTGCAGAAAGATTAGATCTTGGGAACAAGAAGAATATAGAAATGTTCTTTGATAGATTTGAATCATTTCCTTTAGTTAATAAATGGCAAAACTATTTAAGTAAAGAATTATTGACAGCCTCAAAATTTAAGTTGAATGAAGTAAATGAAGCTTTGAGTCTTTGTATTGTTATTAACAGTGAATGTGAAATAATAAACTGGTCATTTCATCAAACAAGAGTTAAATGTGTATTGGTTGTAGATAATAAACAACTTGATGCATTAATTTCAAGAAAAAGTAAATCCAGAATAACTTCAAGGATTTTAAAACCAATTAAAGAATATATTGAGGATTTAGATAAGATAGTAAGTATTGCAAATGAATTTAGAAAGAACCAACTTTCAACAGGAAAAATTGAGATAAAGAAACCAAAAACCAATATAGATTCATTATGTGAATTACATGTTCATAACCCTGGAGATTATTCGAATGAATATTTAGAACCATTGTCTAGCGACGATACTCAAACTTTGATCTCTCCTTTACTATACGAAGCAAACGCGATATGGTTCAAGCATTCATATGAATACAAACTTAAAAATTTAGCCTATATTTCTCAAGAATTAAATTATATAAATGTAAGTGAGATTATTAAAAACTCAGAACTTATTGATAATGAAATTGAACTTAATGACTCAGGTTCACTGAGCTTTAAGGAATTAGTTGAATTCTGTAGCGATGATAATAAAAAAAGAATCCTTCATAAATTAATAATTAGTGTATTTAGAAACAATGAGATACTATTAACAACACATGATTTAAAAAATACTGAACTCAAAAATATTCATATCTCACCATGGACATTACCTTCATATGATTTTACTAACTTAATAAATCAATATAGTATTTTTTCTATGATTACAAAAGGTAAA
>QCQN01000033.1 GCA_003212175.1 Prochlorococcus sp. AG-449-P16 | reverse complement strand
CGAATTTATAGGAACACTTTCTGGATGTGGGTTCATATTTGAAAGAACTTCCAGAAGAGATGCTCTATCACTGTTAGTTTCCCCTAAACCTATAATTCCCCCGCAACATACATTTATTCCAGCATTTCTTACTCTCTTGATAGTATCTAATCTGTCTTGATAAGTTCTAGTAGTAATAATATTTTTATAATATTCTGGACTAGTATCTAGATTGTGATTATATGCTGTTAAACCTGCCTCAGCGAGTCTTGAGGCTTGTTCTTCAGTAAGCATTCCTGCCGTGACACATGCTTCTAGTCCTAAATTCTTCACACCTTTAACCATCTCTAGCATTGAGTTGAATGATTTGCCATCTCTTATTTCTCTCCATGCCCAACCCATACAAAACCTGTCAGCACCCTCTTCTTTTGCCGTTTTTGCTTTTTCTAAAACAGCTTCAACCTCAAATTGTGGATGACTTTTTATTTGACTAGAACTATAAATTGATTGGCTGCAGTAAGAGCAATTTTCTTCACATCCACCAGTTTTTACACTAAAAAGAGAGGCTAATTGAACATCATAATTATTGTATTTCCTATGAATAATCTGAGCTTTCCACATTAAGTCAATTAGAGGAGTATTTAAAATTTCTAAAATCTCTTCTCTTCCCCAATCAAATCTAATTTCAAAAGAAGTCTGATTAGATGAATTAACCATTTCGTTTAGGAATAATATGAATCTTTAAAAGAATCATTTGATAATGATTCTATACCTCCAAAACGCCTATTTCTTGATTGGTAATCAATTATTGCTTTTAGAAATTCAATTTCATTGAAATCTGGCCAAAATACATCTGTTATGTAAATCTCAGAATAAGCTAGTTGCCACAAAAGAAAATTACTTATCCTTTTTTCACCACTAGTTCTAATTAATAATTCGGGATCCTTTGAATCCCGTATCAATAATTCTGATTCAAACAATTCTTCATTAACTTCACTTGGCTGGATTTCTCCTGAGAATGATTTATGAGCTAATTTTTTTGCGACTCTAACTATCTCTTGCCTACCTCCATAATTAATACAAATATTTAATATGAAATCCTTATTGTTTTTAGTGAGATCTTCTGAATTTTTAATTACTAACTTTAATGTCTCAGGGAAAGGATTTAGGTCACCAATAAAATTTATTTTGATGGAATTTTTGTGGATTTGTTCGATTTCTTTATTAATTACCTTTTCAAATAAATTTATGAGGAAATCAACTTCTTTAGAAGGTCTTGTCCAATTTTCAGTCGAAAAAGCATAAACAGTAAGAGTTTTACAGCCCAAGTTCTTAGCTACTTTAATAATATCTTTCAGTACACTGACTCCCTTGTTGTGCCCAAATGATCTAGGTAAACCTTTTTTTGTAGCCCATCTCCCATTCCCATCCATAATTATTGCAACATGTTTTGGTACGCGAAGTTTATCTATTTCACTAGATAGTTTTAGATTCTCTTTAGATAATATTTTTTCCAGTCTCATAAGTTAATCTTTGTTTTCTTTTAGAATCTCAGATTTATTGTATTCATTTTCAATTGACATATTATCATTTGAATTTATCTTTTGGGATGAAGTAGTTTTATTTACCGATGATTTAGAAGCTCCTAAAGAATTTTGATTGCCGACTAATTTTATAAGAAGCTCTTGTAATCTGCTGCTTGTGATAGGCCTCTCGAGTTTCCCTTGACTTGCAAGTGATAAAGTTCCTGTCTCTTCAGAAACAACTATACAGATACATCTATCGAATCTTTCCGTTATGCCTAATGCTGCTAAGTGTCGTGTGCCATATCTACTTATTCCTTGTCTTGAAAGAGGAAGGATTACACCTGCAGAAATAATTTTATTACCCTTTACTAATACAGCTCCGTCATGCAAGGGGGTATCTGTGGCAAACAAATTTATTAAAAGATCAGTGGATAGTTGTGCCTCAATATTTATTCCTGAGTACAAAAAATCTTCTGGTCTTAAATCGCTTCCCAAGTCAACAACTATTAAAGCTCCTCTTCTGTTTTGTGATAGTTTTCCTGCTGCATCAACTAATTGGTTAACTGTTGTCGAAGCAGCTCTAAATTCTCTTGGAGGATTCCCTAGCAAAACTGTTAATCTTCCTGTGCCTAATAATTCCATTAATCTTCTTAATTCTCCCTGCCATAGAATTGCTAAAGATAAAGAACAGGCCAAAACAACTGCATCAATTAATTTTGATGTTAATGGAAGAAATGCGAACCTTTGTATAAACCAGGCTGATGATACTAATAATAGATAACCCCTAAGAAGCCATAATGTTCTCTGTTCTTTTACTCTAGAAAATAATAGAAGGCCGAATCCCGCAGCAAATAATACGTCTAAAAGAAATTTTAAATTTATAAACCCCCAGAAATTCACATTAAAAATAACATTATTTTAAATGTACCTAACTTTATTTAATAAAGCGATCAGGTAAAACATCATATTTTAGGAGATCATCTGGACTTTCTCTCTTTTGAATTATTTCTGCTTCTCCATTATTTACCAAAACTGTAGCAGGTTTTGGAATTCTATTGTAGTTAGAACTCATAGAATTGTTATAAGCGCCAGTGCCAAATACACAAATTAAGTCTCCGGTTGCGCACTGTCCCAATTCAAGTTCTTTAAAAAGAACATCTCCTGATTCGCAATGTTTTCCTGCAACTGTATATCTTTTTTTTGAGCTATTCCCCAAAGGATCATTAACTAAGCAGGCGGAATAACTAGATTGATAAGTGATTGGTCTTGGATTATCACTCATGCCACCATCAACGGATAAATAAGTTCTTATTCCAGGTATTTCTTTAAAGGAACCTATAGTGTAAATTGTAACGCCGGCTGTTGAGACTATTGATCTCCCTGGCTCACACATTAATTTAGGTAATTTAATATTATTTTTTTTACATGTATTATAAACAGACAAAGAAACTGTCTTAATCCATTCATCAATAGAAGGCGGATCATCATCCTCGGTATATTTGATCCCCAGTCCACCTCCAACATTCAATTCTTTAATGATATGTCCATGATATTTTGCTTTCAAAATAACATTCACCATTATTTCTCCAAGATCTTTGTGGGGATCTAATTCAAAAATCTGAGAACCTATATGAGCGTGAATACCTGTTAAGTTTAAGAATTTAGTTTCTTTTATAGCTTTGAACAAGGTCTCTAGATACTCGATTCCAAAACCGAACTTGCTATCAAATGATCCCGTCCTTATATATTCATGTGTATGACATTCTATTCCGGGAGTAAATCTAATCATGATTTCTAAATTTCTATCCAGTGTCTCAGATATCCTTTCTAACCTTTTCAAGTCATGTATATTATCAACTATTACTTTAATGTTATTTTGAATTGCGAAAGCTATTTCCCTATCAGATTTGTTATTGCCATGAAAAACAATTTTTTCATTTGGTACCCCTCCTTTTAATGCAGTAAGTAATTCTCCCTCTGAGACAGCATCTAGTCCTAACTCTTCAGATGATACAAGGTTGCTCATAAATAGAGAACTATTTGCTTTAGATGCATATATAGGAAGAGAATCTCCAGGATAATATTTATCCAATGACTTTTTGTAAGCTTTACATGAATTTCTTAGTGTGATTTCGTCGAGAATGTATAACGGGGAACCATATCTTTTTACCAAATCATTAATACAACATCCCCCAATGGTTAAATTCCCATTTTTATCAATATTAGTTGTAATAGGAAAGATATTTTTATTAGGACTATCTGAATAAACTTTATTTTTCAGAAATGAGATTTTTTCATTCATAACAGAACTTTTCATATAAAGTATTCTACAACTTTCGTATATAATAGAATAATTAATTGATAAAAATAATCCTTATTAAATAAAAGTGAATAATGCTCTATGCTAAAGAAATTTTTCGAAATGATATGGAAGCATGTGTTGAATTAGACTCAAATACAATTTGTTTGTGGACAAAAAAACAGTGGGAGGGAGAATTCAAAAAAAAGGGAGCAAAATTTTTTGCATTATTTTTATTTAAAAAGATTATTGGAGTTTGTGTAATTCAATTGGTAGTAGATGAAGCTCAACTAAATTACTTTACAATCAAAAAAAAATATCGCAGAAAAGGGTATGGGAGATATCTAATGGACTTTTTGATAAGTCAATGTGAAAAGTTTAATTTAAGAAAAATAACCTTGGAGGTCTCAGACATTAATATTGTTGCTCTCAAGTTCTACGATACCGTAGATTTCTTAACTGTAGGCAAGAGATCGAATTATTACAGAAACGGTTCTAATGCTGTTTTAAAAGAAAAAATTTTAAAAAATAAATAATCTAAAAATTTTATTGTGCGGATTACCATAATCCCCTATTTTACTGAAATTAAGAGGCTATATCATTAATGCTGTAAATTTTGATCAAATAAAAATTATTTTTAGGTATTCACAAAAGCTCATTCTGAACACAAAATTTACTTAATACTGGTAGGTTATAAGTAGAAAAAATAAATCTAATGTTTGAAAGATTTACTGAAAAAGCGATAAAAGTCATCATGCTTGCCCAAGAAGAGGCGAGGAGGCTCGGACATAATTTTGTAGGAACAGAACAAATATTGTTAGGTTTGATAGGCGAAGGTACAGGAGTTGCAGCGAAAGTACTCAAATCTTTGGGTGTAAATCTCAAAGACTCCAGAATTGAAGTTGAAAAAATAATTGGTAGAGGTTCTGGATTCGTCGCTGTGGAAATACCTTTTACTCCAAGGGCAAAAAGAGTTTTAGAATTATCTTTGGAAGAAGCTCGACAATTAGGACATAACTATATTGGTACAGAACATCTGCTTTTGGGTTTAATTAGAGAAGGTGAAGGGGTAGCAGCAAGAGTACTTGAGAATCTCGGAATTGATTTAACCAAAGTTAGAACTCAAGTGATCAGAATGTTAGGAGAAACTGCAGAAGTTGGTACAGGAGGAGGTAGTACCTCTAAGGGTAATTTAAAAACAGCTACACTTGATGAATTCGGTACAAATTTAACAAAACTTGCAAGTGAAGCTAAACTCGATCCCGTTGTTGGAAGACATGCTGAAATTGATAGAGTTGTGCAAATATTAGGGAGAAGAACAAAAAATAATCCAGTTCTAATTGGAGAACCAGGAGTTGGTAAAACTGCAATAGCAGAAGGGCTTGCGCAAAGAATTCAACTTGGTGAAATACCAGATATTTTAGAAGATAAAAGAGTTTTAACTCTTGATATTGGTCTTCTAGTCGCAGGTACTAAATATAGAGGTGAGTTTGAGGAGAGATTGAAGAAAATAATGGAGGAGATAAAAGCAGCCGGAAATGTTATTTTAGTTATTGATGAAGTTCATACCTTAATTGGGGCAGGTGCTGCCGAGGGTGCAATAGATGCAGCTAATATTCTCAAACCTGCTCTGGCAAGAGGTGAACTCCAATGTATTGGAGCAACTACTTTAGATGAATACAGAAAGCATATTGAAAGAGATGCTGCTTTAGAAAGAAGATTTCAGCCTGTCATGGTTGGAGAACCATCAATTGACGATACAATAGAAATATTAAAAGGTTTGAGAGAAAGATATGAACAACATCATCGACTAAAGATAACTGACCAAGCTTTGGAAGCTGCTGCTCATCTTGGAGATCGTTATATCTCTGATAGATTTCTACCTGATAAAGCTATAGATCTTATAGACGAGGCTGGTAGCAGAGTAAGGTTAATAAACTCAAAACTCCCACCAGAAGCCAAGTTGATCGATAAAGAACTGAGGCTAATCCAAAAGCAGAAAGAGGAGTCTGTTCGAGATCAAAATTTTGATCAAGCTGGACAATTAAGAGAGAAAGAAATGGAATTGTCAGCGAAAATAAAAGAAGTTCTTGTAAATCAAAAAGATTCTAAGGAAGAAAATGATTCAAGTAACATTTCTGACTCAAGTAAAAATAACTCCACTATCCATAGTCCTGTCGTTAATGAAGAAGACGTTGCTCACATAGTTGCCTCATGGACGGGTGTTCCTGTACAGAAATTAACGGAAACTGAATCTGTCAAACTATTAAATATGGAAGAAACCTTACATCAAAGACTCATTGGCCAGGATGAGGCAGTCAAGGCTGTCTCAAGAGCAATAAGGAGAGCTAGAGTCGGTTTAAAAAATCCAAATAGACCAATAGCTAGTTTCATTTTTTCAGGTCCAACAGGTGTAGGTAAAACAGAATTAACTAAATCATTAGCCTCATATTTCTTTGGTAGTGAAGAAGCAATGATTAGGCTAGATATGTCGGAGTTTATGGAAAGACATACAGTTAGTAAATTAATAGGGTCGCCTCCAGGTTATGTGGGCTTTAATG
>QCQN01000032.1 GCA_003212175.1 Prochlorococcus sp. AG-449-P16 | reverse complement strand
ATATAAATCGTTGAAAGAGGCGCTTTATGTTTGATTGATAATATTTCCTCTTTCAAAACTTTTAGATATTCGTTGATAGTTTTACTACCATTGCCTTGAAGACTATTCACCTTATTGCCTAAAGGTATAATTGTAAAATCACAGTAAAAACATCTCCTATGGCAAAAAGGGATGTGTACGTAAGCACTTCTTGGAAACTTATTCATAATTTAAATAAATTTTTAAGCACAAAAAAACTCTTGTCAGTAGTACAAAAATAAAATCTTTATTTACTCAATTAGTAAATCCTAGTAGATTAGATGTATGACAGATATCTTAGTACTAATTTTATTTGTGTTGTCAGGAGCAGCTTCAGGATGGCTTGGAGTTGATCTTTTACCAGTTGACATTCTTAAACAGGTATCAAATGTAGAGGGATTCAGAATAGTACTTTCAATAATAGGGTTTTTTATTGGATTAGCAGCAGGATTTGTGTTTTTGCAACTTAGAAAAACATTTCTTGATCAAATACGGACAATGCCAACGGATTTACTTATAAGCAGGTCAGTTGGATTAATATTAGGATTACTTGTTGCAAATTTACTTCTTGCTCCAATATTGTTAATCCCTTTTCCAAGAGAGGTATTTTTTGCAAAACCTTTGGCTGCTATCCTTAGTAACATTTTCTTTGGCGCACTAGGTTATAAATTAGCTGATACTCATGGAAGAACTCTCTTAAGACTTTTTAATCCTAATAATACAGACGCATACCTAGTAAACGAAGGGATACTTCCCGCTGCAAGCCCAAAAATACTTGATACTAGCGTAATAATAGATGGTAGAATCAATGGACTTTTGAGCTGTGGATTACTCGAAGGGCAATTAATTGTGGCACAAAGCGTCATTGATGAATTACAAACTTTGGCTGATTCAAGTAGTAACGAAAAGAGATCAAAAGGGCGAAGAGGCCTTAAATTACTAAAAGAATTAAGAGACCTTTATGGAAGAAGACTAGTAATAAACCCAACAAAATATGAAGGAAATGGGGTAGATGAAAAGTTACTTAAAATTACTGAAGATATGGCAGGTACTCTAATTACTGCTGACTATAACCTCTCTCAAATCGCAGAAGTGAAAGAATTAAAAGTTATGAACTTGAGCGATTTAGTTATAGCTTTAAGGCCTGAAGTGCAACCTGGAGAATCACTAAATATAAAAATAGTTAGAGAAGGTAAAGAAAAAATGCAAGGAATAGGATATTTAGATGACGGAACAATGGTAGTTATTGATGAAGCGAAAAAATTCGTTGGCGAAAGATTAGATATAATTATTACCGGCGCGCTACAAACTCCCACAGGAAGAATGGTATTTGGGAAATTGGTTAATAATGCTGAGTCAAACAAATCTTATAAATCGCCAGCAACACCTAGCTAAATATAGCTAGAATTAAATCATAATTAATTTTACGGTTCATATGACTGTATCAGCTCCTTATTACGGAGAAAATACTGTAATGAGGACTCCTCCTCCAGATTTACCTTCTCTTCTTTTAAAAGAAAGGATAGTTTATCTTGGATTGCCGTTATTCTCAGATGATGACGCAAAAAGACAACTAGGAATGGATGTTACAGAGCTAATCATTGCTCAACTTCTATATTTGGAATTTGATGATCCAGATAAACCCATTTATTTTTATATAAATTCTACAGGAACCAGTTGGTACACTGGTGATGCTGTGGGATTTGAAACAGAAGCCTTTGCTATCTGCGATACCATTAGCTACATAAAACCACCTGTTCATACGATATGTATAGGCCAAGCGATGGGTACTGCTGCTGTTATCCTTTCATCAGGAACAAAAGGACAAAGAGCTGCTCTCCCTCATGCTTCCATTGTGTTACATCAACCTATTAGTGGCGCGAGAGGCCAAGCAACGGATATTCAGATAAGAGCAGAAGAAGTTTTAAAAAATAAAAAGTCAATGCTTGAAATATTATCTCGGAATACGGGAAAGTCCATTGATGAACTTTCAAAAGACTCAGACAGGATGAGTTATCTCAACCCAAAAGAGGCCTTAGAATATGGTGTAATTGACAGAATACTTACTAGTCAAAAAGATTTACACAGTAAAATTTAACTCTTAATTCTTATTTTTCTTTACTTAAAATTATGCCAATAGGAACTCCAAGCGTCCCCTACCGACTTCCAGGAAGCCAATACGAAAGGTGGGTAGACATTTACACAAGATTAGGTGTTGAAAGAATTCTTTTCCTAGGACAAGAAGTCAATGATGGAATTGCTAACAGTTTAGTCGCTCAAATGCTTTATCTAGATTCTGATGACAATTCAAAACCTATATATTTATATATAAATAGTCCAGGTGGTTCAGTAACAGCAGGTTTAGCAATATATGACACCATCAAATATGTAAAGAGCGATGTAGTGACTATTTGTGTAGGCCTTGCAGCTTCAATGGGTGCATTCCTACTAGGAGCTGGAACAAAAGGGAAAAGAGTAGCTTTACCTCACAGTAGAATAATGATTCATCAACCTCTTGGAGGAACATCCCAACGACAAGCAAGCGATATAGAAATAGAGGCTAAAGAAATATTAAGAATTAAAGATATGTTAAATATGTCTATGGCTGATATGACTGGACAATCCTTTGAAAAAATAGAAAAGGATACTGATAGAGATTATTTTCTTAGTGCAGAAGAAGCTAAAAACTACGGATTAATTGACAGAGTAATTAAACATCCAAACGAAGCTAATCAAACCTAAAATTTAATATATATTCTAAATATAAATTTTCAAAAACTTTATTTGATGGTTTATTTACACTTTTATTGTCTAAGATAATAACTATCAAAAGTTAATGACTTCACCTAATGACACAGCTATTTTATGATTCGGATGCAGACCTCAGTCTTTTAAAAAATAAAACGATTGCAATAATAGGGTATGGTTCTCAAGGTCATGCACATGCATTAAATCTAAAAGATAGTGGAATGGATGTAATTGTTGGTTTATATGAAGGTAGTAAATCTGAAAGCAAAGCTATTAATGATGGTTTAGAAGTACTTAACGTTTCTAAAGCTTGCGAGAAAGCAGATTGGATTATGATTCTCCTACCTGATGAGTTTCAGAAAGAAGTTTATATTAAAGAGATAGAACCTAATTTAAAAGAGGGAAAAATTTTAAGTTTTGCTCATGGATTTAATATTAGATTTGGCCTTATTAAACCACCAAGTTCTGTTGATGTAGTAATGATTGCTCCAAAAGGACCTGGACATACAGTGCGTTGGGAATATCAAAACGGACAAGGGGTTCCTGCCTTATTTGCTGTAGAGCAGGACTATTCTGGGAATGCGAGGTCCTTTGCAATGGCATATGCAAAAGGAATCGGGGGAACAAGAGCTGGGATACTCGAAACTAACTTTAAAGAAGAAACTGAAACTGATTTGTTTGGTGAACAAGCTGTCTTATGTGGAGGCCTATCAGAATTAGTAAAATCTGGATTTGAAACACTTGTGGAAGCGGGATATCAGCCAGAGCTCGCTTACTTTGAATGTCTTCATGAAGTAAAGTTAATAGTTGACCTGATGGTTAAAGGAGGGTTATCTCAAATGAGGGATTCAATATCAAATACTGCGGAATATGGGGATTACGTTAGTGGCAAAAGGCTTATTAACAGTGATACAAAAAAAGAAATGCGAAAAATTCTAAAAGATATCCAAGATGGTACTTTTGCTAAGAATTTTGTTGAAGAATGTGATAAGAACAAACCTCTAATGACAAAATTAAGAGAGGAAAATTCAAAACATGAAATTGAAAAAGTTGGTAAAGGACTTCGCTCAATGTTCAGTTGGCTGAAATAAATCTATTTTTTATATTTATTGGATCTATCGCCTTTGACTTATTAATCGGCGATCCAAATTTCATAATTCATCCTGTTCAAATAATTGGAATATATATAAACAAAATTACTAATTATTTTATTAATAACTTTAAAGCAAAAAAGAATATATTATTTTGGGGCGGATTATTTATTGCATTATCGACAATTAGCCTAAGTTTTGGATTCGGAAAATTAATAGAATTATCATATTTTAAATTGAATAATAATATTTTTTCTGGAATTTTGATATTTCTTGGACTTGCTAGTTGTATAGCTTCAAAAGGACTTATTCAGAGCGTTAAGGAGATTGCAAACCTCATCGAAAATAAACAATCTAAAACTCTCGACAAGAGTTTGATAATAGAAAAAGTCCAAAGAATCGTAAGCAGAGATGTAAGCAAATCTTCGATAGAACATCTGTTGAGATCAAGTACCGAGAGTCTTACAGAGAATGCAGTTGATGGAATATTTGGCCCACTATTCTGGATATTTATTGGGCTAATCATTTCACAGTTTTCAATTTATCTGCCAGGGCCCTTATCACTAGGTTTTACTTATAAAGCCATAAGCACTCTTGATTCAATGATAGGTTATAAATATGACTATTTTAAACACCTAGGTTTTTTCAGTGCAAAAATAGAAGACACGTTTACTTTTATCCCTTCTAGATTAGTTTTAATATCACTACCTTTAGTATGCTTAAAAGTTAAAGAATATGGAATGCTTATACAAAAAAGTTACTTAGACGGAAAAAAATACGACTCACCAAATTCTGGCATTTCAGAAGCTATATTCGCTTACACGTCAGGTATTAAGCTTGGAGGGAAAAGCAAATACAAAAATAAAACCATAGAAAAACCTATAATTAATCAAAATGGTGATAATTGTACTAAAGAAAAAATATATTTTATTTGTGAATTAATTTTAAAATTACAACTGTTATGGGTAATATTTTTTGTTTTAATTTTTTTTATAATGAGAACTTGAATTCACCAATAAATAAGTTTTAAAATTATTATTATAAAATAAAAACAATTTACATGAAAGAAGAAAATTCTCCAGTTGATAATCTAAATGAAAGTTTAGATATTACATCTGATAAAACTGAGTATTCAAAATGGGTTGATAATCAGGGTGATGAAGTCAAAAATGTTTTCGGATTTAATAACAGCGCTGAACTTGTAAATGGAAGAGCCGCAATGATTGGATTTTTGATGCTGATATTCACAGAATTAGTTCTAAATGGTAGGCCTGTTACTTCTTCAATCTTTGGTATTAATTGAAAGCTTAAAAATGGAAGAAAAAAAATCTAAATCACTAAGAGTGTTCTTATACGTATCAGCTTGGGTTATTGTTTGGGGTTCTATCGCTTCATTGATTGATTTCCCATTACTCAAGAACAATATCTACAAAGAAGGAGATCTTTTTCAATACCTCACTTTCTCAATAACTGCTTTTATTTCAATTATCTTTGCAAAGGTTCTATTTAAAAGGATCAATTTATAGAAATTTATATCTAAATTTTTTAACTACCTTAGCTTTTTGTGTAATATCTTGTTTCTCGTAAAGGATCCATTGATGTGTCTCAATATCATGATCGCAATCATAATTTGAAGATTGATCTCCATAACTATAGAGATATGAATGACATAATTTGTCTGCCTCAAAGGCAGAGTCATAACCAGTTAAAAAGTATATTAATAATCCAATAAGCAGCAGGGATAAGATCAATTGGAACGATAAGTTAACTATTCTCATAAACATCTCTCAGGGAATTTAAATATATCATTTATAAAAATTTAACGTCCCAAATTAAATACAAAATCATGGAATTCTTTATTATTTAAATACAAAGTTGCTAAAATTACCAAAGCCAAGTTTAGACCTAGCACTATAAATCCAAATATATTAATTTGTCTTTTCCCAGGTAATGTATAGGTAATTTTTTTTTCTTTAAGAAAAGAGAATACACCTTTTTTAGCCTTATTCGACTCCTGTATTAGTTCATCGTTGTCAGCTTTACTATCAGAAAATCCTTTAACCATTTCGATTTAAATAACAAATTAAATAATATTGTAAATTAAAAATTTTCATCAAGAATTAACAATTTTTACTTACATATGAATTCATAATGCTAGTTTTATTTTTGTTTTTTTTATCAAAAAAATAGGCTGAAACAAGCTCTGACTGCAATCCCAATATACTTGTTTGACATTTAAATCGATTTTTTTCAAACTCTGAAAGTTGTAACTTCTCCAATTGCAAAATTAAATTTTTACATAATTTAATATGCGAATAGTTAAGACAATCGTTTGACTTTTTAAAGATATCAGAGTTGTATATTTTTATTTCCGCAATAATAGGATTCAAAAAAACAAGATTAAATAAAAAGAAAATTTTTAATTTCATTAATTTAAAAGATTAAATTTTAAAACTCTCTAAAAAGTTTTGGTAAAGAATAATAAAAGCTAAAGCCTATTAACCTTACTTAATAAAAAAGGTGCTCGATAAGAGCACCTAAAAATAAAGGATAAATTTAGCTTCAAAAATATTAGCCTTGAACTCTATCCTTAAAAAGTTTACCTGCAGAGAATGTAGGAACTCTTTTTGCAGGAATTGCAATTTTTTCGCCTGTCTTAGGGTTTAATCCCTGTCTTGCAGAACGATCTCTTGGTTCAAAAGAACCAAATCCTAGTATGGAGACTTTTTTGCCTTCCACTACTGAATCAACAATAGTCTCAATAGCTGCATCAACAACTAAAGATACGTCTGTTTTTGTGAGCTCAGTACGAGCAGCAACAAGATTTACTAAATCGGCTTTGTTCATTGAATTTATTGTAAAGCAGAGATTAAAAGAAAGGAGTTTTAAATCAAGACTAAAAACCTCGAACTAGCTCATCATATGGAGCAAATACAAATACGGCAACCGAAAATGCCGGCGGCGCAAAGCTTTATACAAAAAGTAACTTCATTTTTAGCTATAAAATTGATTTTTTTGGCCCCATATTTTTCTAACCTCAAAAAGATAATTCATCATAACCAAACCTCCAAAATGATTGCAACAACTAGGTTTACACACAAAAAATATAATATCTTTTGCAAGTTTCTACTATAACTGCATGAATTGAATTTAAGAATTTCTACTATTTATTATTTTTTATTAATTTTCAGATATATTTTCTTCTCAGCACATGAAAAAGTAGAATTTTTATTTTGAAATCAAGAAAAACTCATTTCCTCACTGAACAATTATCTCTTCATAGAAGTATTTTGAGATTAAAAAAAGATAATCAAAGATTATTTATGTTGCAAAAATTAGATTTTATGAAATCGAATAAATAAACTAGAGCAAATGTAAATTTGAGTTTTTTTTTAATTTTCATTTATCATTAATAATAATGTGACCTGGACAATTCATTACTCAATCAATAAATATTAAAGAAACTGTGAAAAATATAAATAAAGGTAAACCTTTACCTTTGGGAAGCTCAATAACTTCAAACGGGGTTAATTTCTCCTTAGTAGCAACTAATGCAAAATATATAGAAATACTTATATTTGAAAAAGAAAATGACGTTCTACCTAAAAATACTTATAAGTTAGATCAAAGTTATAAAACTGGACCTTACTGGCATGCTGAAATAGATAATCTGGTTGAGGGTTGTATATATGCCTTTAGAGTTTGTCAAAAAAATAATGACATAAACAATAATTATGAAAAGAAAGTCTTACTTGATCCATGTTCTAGAGGTATTACTGGATGGACAAGATATAAGAGGCAAAATGCCTTAAAAAAACATGACAATGCTGATAGTTGTCTTAAAAGCGTAGTCTGCGAT
>QCQN01000031.1 GCA_003212175.1 Prochlorococcus sp. AG-449-P16 | reverse complement strand
AAAAATGGAATCAAATTCTCTCAAAAGTTGAATTACCCTCCACGAGAATGTTACTTTCTCAACAAGCAGAATTAGCTAATATAGAGTCTAATTCAGTTCTCATTGCAATAGCACCTAATTGGGAGAATATGATAAAAAGTAGGAAATTAATAATTGAAAATGCAGTCCAAAAAGTATTTGGAGATCAAATAAAAATAATTTTTACCTCAAAGAAATTAAATTCAAACAATTCTAAAAATAAAAGAATTGAAAGACCTAAACAAATTCCTGACAATAAAATTAAAAAACCATTTTTCCCGTCCTTAAATCCCACCACCGAAGAAAATCTAAAAAAACCAAATATAGATAGTTCAAATAATTTAGCACAATTTTTTAATGGAGAAATTATAGAAATCGATGAATAACTTAAAAGCCTGAATGCATTGTTTTTTTCCAAAGAATCTTTTTAGGAAAAATAGCCATTTTTATTGTTACCCAAGGTATGACTAAAAACCAGTGAGACAAGTATATTAAAGAGATTAACATCATTAATGGATTTAGATTCTTCAAGACTGGCCCCTCACTCTTGCATGATGATCCATACCATGATGCAATCCCAGATAAGGTAAATGCAGTTATAGAAATTGGCCAATAAATTGGAGCTTCTAGTAAAGTAATACTCACAATAAAATCAACCATAGAAATAATCGGGAGTGCATATTGCAAGATAAAGAAATAACCCAAATCTAATTTTTGTATGAATTCAATTTTTTGTGAAATTAGTTGCTTACCGTAGTCAAAAAATCTTTGTAAACCTCCTTCTGCCCATCTTTGTCTTTGAGAAAATAAAGCTGATATATTTTCAACTGCCTCTTCCATAACAGGCGGATCCCACATAATTCCTATTTTTGATTTAGAAATTAATAATCTTAGACTTAAATCTAAATCATCAGTGACGGTATCTTCATTAAAGGAACCGCAATTAATCAAAACTTGTTTATTAATTAATTGCCCGTTACCTCTTAATTCGGCAATTCCAGCCACCGATAATCTGCCATATTGAAAGATTGCATCCATTGCCATTTCCATAGACTGACATACTGTCAACAGATTATTACTTACATTTATCACTGATTTTCTCAATTGAACTGCAGACCAAGATCCCTGAAATACAAAACTGAATACTCTTAATAAAGTATCTTTTTTAAGTTGAGCATCTGCATCTAGAATTAATATCCATTCCCCATGAGTAAATTTCAAAGCATAATTTAAAGCTCCTGATTTCCCGCCTCCAGCATTTGAGGCTCTAGTAATTACCTTCAACTTGTCAAATTCTCTCGATAATCGATCTAAAATTAAAGGTGTTTTATCATGACTTCCATCATCAATAATGTAAATATTTAACTTATCAGATGGGTAGTCCAAACTAAATAATCTTTCAACTAATCTCTCGATAACATTCTCTTCATCTCTTGCTGCGACAATAATATCTAAAGATGGTAACTTTTCATGATTAAGTGATTGCTTATATAAACTTGAACTAATTACTCTTTTAGAATTCTTAGCAATTAGTATCATTCCATAACTTACAACTACAAGAGAAATACTAATTACAAATGTTAGAAAATTTGGAATATTCAGAATATGTGGGGAAGTGCCTAAAATTATACAAACGCATAAAAATACAGTTGATTTTAATCTTCGATTTTTATAAAAACCATTACTCATAAATACAAAACTTCAATTTTTTGTTATTGAGACATTATCTCAATTTTTCTAATATTTGTTCCTTGATAATAATGATTCAATATTTGTTCATAAGTAAATCCCAATTCAGCCATTTCAATAGCTCCTGACTGAGATAAACCTACACCATGACCGAAACCTCCTCCCTTAAAAAGCCAAAGATTATCATTTAATTTATTAATAATAAATAAATTACTTGGTATAAAACTCAAAATTCTTCGAATTTCATCTTTTTCTAAAATTATTGACTTCTTAAAATCGTTTGTTTTAATTTTTAATTTAGTTACTCTTCCACTAAAACCTCTATCCGCAATTTTAATATCGACAAAATCAGTTTTTTGTTTAATAATTTGTTTTTTTTGTAAATAATCTAAAATTTTCTGTTTAGTAATAATCTTCTCCCACCTAAAAAGAGAATGATTATCTCCATATATCTTTTCATCCGCCTCATCAAGGAATCTATTTAATTCTTTTTCATTAACCATCGGTAAAGTATAGTACTTCTCTAAAGTTTCTTCTCCGTCAATGATTGGATTAAAGTAAACATAATCATTAATTTGCCATGACTCACTAGCACTTGCTGATATTCCTCCATTGGAGCCGTGATAAAAAGAATTAATTGGTTTGTTTTTATAAGAAATTATTAAATTTGATGTATCCTTAATAGCTTTACTTACATTCTTATATTCAATATTTGTTGGTTTATATACTTGACACTGAGAGGTTATACATAAGTGATATTTATCCATATTGAACCTCTCAGAATTATATATAGCCCAAGTTCTGGCAATAACTGCTTGAGCCTTTAATGCTTCTAAAGGGGAATTAGGGCCTATTTCATAGGGTAAAACGCCCTCTAAATAATCATCAAATTTAATTTTCTGAATTAATGTCCAAGTTCCATATGAATCTTTTGCTAAATAGAACTTTTTACCAAAATTCTTGTTATTGATGCTTATTAGATCATCAGAGGATATAAAAATCGGGCTTTGAAGTTTATGTTGAGTGAAATCAGTAGAGAGAAAAGGAATAATTTGATAGTTATAAGATTTTTTTATAGTTTTGTATTTTAACTTTTTGTTTTGGAGTTTATTTGTATCTGTAATCCAAACTTCCCAATTTTTTGGATAAACCACAGTTGCTTCATATCCATCATCCTTCAAGATTTGGGCTTTTTTTTGCGCTGATTCGTAACTTGAAAAAGGACCAAAAACCAACCTTTCAACACTGTAAGGAGTATCCAAAGGTATTTTTCTAAACTCAATATTAATTTTTTTAGATTTATATTCAATGCCATTTAAAGAACGTAAGTTTAAGAAATCATTTTTTGTAGAAAAACTTATAACCTTTTTTTGGGAAAAAGTATCATTTTCCCCACCTAAATACCGTTTTAAACCAATCAATAGGTTTCCTTTTTTTAATTCTTTTTTGAGATTAATTTTTAAAGACTGTTTTGAATAGACATTTTCAACGAATATTGGAAGGCTACAAGAAAATAACAAACATCCAAAAATTATTAAAAAAAATCTCAATCTGCGTTCCATAATCCAAAATTACATTTATGAATTGAAAACTTTGATTTGCACCAATGCATATAAAGGTTTAGATTATCTAGGTTAAACATTATTGACTTAAATGTCTAAACTTAAAACCCGTAAATCAGCCGCAAAAAGATTTAAAGCTACTGCAACAGGCAAATTTATGAGGAGAAGAGCTTTCCACAACCATTTGTTGGATCATAAAAGTTCAAAATTGAAAAGGCATCTTTCAACCAAAGCTGTTGTTGATGAAAAAGATGCTGATAATGTAAGATTAATGATTCCCTACGCATAAAGCATTTAAATTATTCCAAATACAAAGTCATGGCAAGAGTTAAAAGAGGCAACATAGCTAGAAAAAGGAGAAACAAGATCTTAAATCTTGCAAAAGGTTTTAGAGGCGGAAACAAGAATTTATTTAGGACAGCAAATCAAAGAGTAATGAAAGCTCTTTGCAACGCATATAGAGATAGGAGAAGAAGGAAAAGAGATTTTAGAAGACTTTGGATATCTAGAATCAATGCTTCTGCTAGGATAAATGGTACAAATTACAGCAAATTAATCAATGGTATGAAATCCTCTGAGATCATAATAAATAGAAAGATGCTTGCCCAATTAGCATTAAATGATCCTGAATGCTTTGAAAAAATAGTTTCTTCAATTAAAAAATAAAATTAGGAATAAATTTTCAAAAATAATTTATAAACAATGGAAATATCTTCCTTTCAATCATATTTGATAATTTTATTTATAGTATTGATAATTATTTCTATATTTGTCTTTAGACAATTTATTAGGACAAGAAATGAGGAATTAAATCTAGTTAAATTTGAACAAAAAGGCTTGGATTCTCTATCTCAAGCTTCCGAGCTATATGAATTTGGATCTATTCAAATCAAAAAAAGACTATATTCTGAAGCGACTAAAACTTTTTTAAAAGCTGTTGAAAATTATGAAAATGAACCTGATGAAGCCAAAGCAATAATTGAAAATGCTTTGGGTTTTTCTTACGCAGCACAAAATGAGTTCAAAAAAGCTATAAAACACTATAATTCTGCACTTAGGTCGCTCCCAGAATATCCAGTTGCTTTAAATAATCTTGCATCAGCACAACAACGTTTACTTGAATACGACTTAGCATATGCTACATATAAAAAAGTTTTAAATATTGATCCCAATAACAAAACAGCAATTAAAAAGAGTAAAGAGTTGGAAAAAAGAAGTGACTATAAACCATATAAAGGCCTAAATGATAAAGGATTCTAAAAAATGCAAAATTCTACATCATTACAAATTGGGAATAAACTT
Organism: Prochlorococcus sp. AG-449-P16; assembly: GCA_003212175.1. GTDB lineage: Bacteria > Cyanobacteriota > Cyanobacteriia > PCC-6307 > Cyanobiaceae > Prochlorococcus_A. Next base: position 3,248 of record QCQN01000031.1, on the reverse strand, counting down.
TTTAAAAGTAGACTAATGGTGGGTACTGGAAAATACAAATCGATGCAAGATATGTTAGGGAGCCTATCAAATTCAGAAGCAGAGATAGTAACAGTTGCTATAAGAAGAGTCCAAAATAACCAATCTGGAGAGAATTTATTAGAAAAGATTGATTGGAAAAAATACTGGATGTTACCCAATACAGCTGGTTGTACAACTTCAGATGAAGCAGTAAGAATAGCTCTCTTAGGTAGAGAACTTACAAAATTATCAGGTCAAGAAGACAATAATTTCATTAAACTGGAAGTAATAAATGATAAAAAATATTTGTTACCCGATCCTATTGAAACTCTCAAAGCAGCAGAAGTTTTAATAAAAAAAGATTTCACAGTATTACCTTATATAAATGCTGACCCTATGCTTGCCAAAAGATTAGAAGAAATAGGTTGCGCAACGGTAATGCCATTGGGTTCTCCAATTGGTTCTGGACAAGGTTTATTAAACTCATCGAACATCTCTATAATTATTGAAAATGCCAACGTACCAGTGATAATCGATGCTGGTATTGGAGTCCCTAGTGAAGCTTCTCAAGCAATGGAACTCGGAGCAGATGGGGTTTTGGTCAACAGTGCTATTGCACTAGCTGAAAATCCGCAACTGATGGCACTAGCTATGAATTATGGAGTAAAAGCGGGAAGGGAAGCTTTTCTTGCAGGAAGAATTATGAAGCAAAGGTTAGGAATAGCGAGTTCGCCTGATGATAACCTTTCTATTTAGTTATCTATCACTGTTTTGCAGGATTTTAAGTAATAAAAAGGTAATCACCAACGAAATATTTCTGAATTACTAAAAAAGATTTGAAACTATTTACAATTTTTTCGCAAATTGGAAGCTCATTGTAGTAATTTAATAAATATATAATGAATCTTTTAATTCTGGAGTTCTGAGTGAAAGTTATTGTTCTTGGTGGAGATGGTTTTTGCGGTTGGCCTTGTGCGGTGAATTTAGCAGAGAAAAATCATGATGTAATTATTGTCGACAATTTAAGTCGAAGAAAAATAGATATTGATTTAGAAGTAGAGTCCTTAACCCCTATTGCTTCAATAACAGAAAGACTTTCTGCATGGAAAGAGATTGGTGGTAAACCTATGAGATTTCTTAACATGGATATCTCTAAACAATATCAAAAATTACTGAATTTGCTAATTCAAGAAAAACCAGATTCAGTTATCCATTTCGCAGAACAAAGAGCTGCACCTTACTCAATGAAATCAAGTTTTACCAAAAGATATACAGTTGATAATAATGTAAATGGCACACACAATCTACTTGCTGCAATTGTTGAAAGTAATTTAGATATTCATGTCGTTCATTTAGGAACAATGGGAGTCTACGGTTATGGATCCCATAGAGGTGCAACAATCCCAGAAGGATATTTAAAAGTTGAAGTTCCACAACCAGACGGCAGTCGTTTTGAGGAGGAAATATTACACCCTGCGAGTCCAGGCAGTGTTTACCACATGACTAAAACGTTAGATCAATTATTATTTCTTTACTACAACAAAAATGACCTTGTAAGAATAACTGATCTACATCAAGGTATCGTCTGGGGAACAAATACAGAAGCAACTTTGAAAGATCCTAGATTAACCAACAGATTTGATTATGACGGAGATTATGGAACTGTTCTAAACAGATTTCTAATGCAAGCTGCTATTGGATATCCGTTAAGTGTTCATGGAACAGGAGGACAAACAAGAGCATTTATACATATAAAAGATTCGGTAAAATGTGTACAACTTGCTCTAGAAAATCCTCCAAAATCTGGAGAGAGAGTTAAAATCTTTAATCAAATGACTGAAAGTCATCAAGTTGGAGAACTAGCTAAAAAAGTTGCATCTCTAACAGGTGCTGATATCAATTATTTACCAAATCCAAGGAATGAAGCAGTTGAAAATGATTTAATTGTTGATAACAAATGCTTTATAGAATTAGGTCTAAATCCCACAACTCTTGATAATGGATTACTAGAAGAAGTTGTTGAAGTGGCTAAAAAATATTCCAATAGATGTGATTTAAAACGCATACCTTGTATTTCATCATGGACAAAAAAACAAGCTGAGGCTATAAAAACCAATTAAAATCTCTGAAATAGTTACTGAAGAAAGTGAAAATTGCATTGTTTACTGAAACTTTTTTACCCAAGGTTGACGGCATAGTAACAAGACTGACCAAGACAATTGAATTTTTAATAAAAAATGGTGACGAAGTTATAGTTTTTTGTCCCGAGGGTTGTCCAGAGTCATATATGGGAGCAACTATAGTTGGAGTCGCAGCAATGCCATTGCCATTATACCCAGAATTGAAGCTTGGCCTTCCAGGTCCTGCTGTTTCTGAAAAGTTAGAAACATTCAAACCAGATTTAATACATGTTGTAAATCCCGCTGTACTCGGCTTAGGTGGAATATGGTTAGCGAAAACAAATAATATTCCCTTAATTGCAAGCTACCATACTCATCTTCCAAAATATCTTGAACATTATGGTATGGGCATGTTAGAGCCACTTCTGTGGGAATTACTCAAAGCCGCTCATAATCAAGCCTTATTAAATTTATGTACTTCCACCGCTATGGTAAATGAGTTAAAAGATAAAGGTATTCAAAGGACTGCTCTATGGCAAAGAGGAGTAGATACTACCAATTTCCGACCAGATTTACGAAGTGAAAAAATGAGAGAAAAATTATTTGGAAAATATCAAGATGCAAATTACCTGTTGATTTATGTAGGAAGATTATCAGCAGAAAAGCAAATTGAGAGAATAAAACCTGTCTTAGAAAGTATTCCAAATGCATGCCTTGCTCTAGTTGGTGACGGACCATATAGAAATCAGCTTGAAAAAATCTTTGAGAATACCAAGACTAATTTTATAGGATATTTATCTGGCGATGAACTCGCTAGTGCTTATGCCTCTGGAGATATATTTTTATTTCCATCAAGTACAGAAACACTTGGATTAGTTTTATTAGAAGCAATGGCAGCAGGATGTCCAGTTATTGGAGCTAACAAAGGAGGTATCCCAGATATCATAAGCAATGGAGTGAATGGTTGTTTATATGACCCTGATGAAAAAGATAATGGTGAACAAAGCTTAATCGAAGCAACAAAAAAAATTCTAGAAAATGAAGATAAAAGAGAATTTATGAGAAAAGAAGCAAGAAATGAAGCGGAAAAATGGGATTGGAATCAAGCAACTTTACAACTACAAGAAT
>QCQN01000030.1 GCA_003212175.1 Prochlorococcus sp. AG-449-P16 | reverse complement strand
TCTTGGCGTAATGAGCTCTTACACAACAAGTTTGTTATCTTTGGTTTTTCCTTCAACTGGATTTCCCTGTTTTTTCAATGAGCCCGTAATGTTATTAGGGTTCATATTAATTGGACGTTTTTTAGAAGAAAGAGCAAAATATCAAACTGGTTCATCAATTGGAGAATTACTAGAACTTCAACCTGAGATGGCTAATCTGTATATTGACCAGACTCAAATTAAGTTAGTTAGGGTTCAATCTTTGAGAATAGGAGATGAAATTCAAGTATTAGCAGGTGATAGAATTCCAGCAGATTGTATTGTGACCGAAGGGAATTCATCTATAGATGTTTCACATATTACTGGTGAATCCAAACCAGTTGTTGTCTCTAAAGGAGAAAACTTGCTTAATGGGTCCTTAAATTTAAATTCTACATTAAGACTTAAAGTTACTAGATTAGGAGGAGATACCTCCTTAGCTAAACTTGTAAATCTTATTGAATCCGTTCAAGCTCAAAAACCCTCTATACAAAGAATAGCTGATCAAATTGCCGGGAAATTCACATACTTTGTTCTATTCATATCATTTTCAAGTTTCTTCTTTTGGTGGAAATTCGCCAAGCAAATATGGCCTGATTTATTAACGCAAACCAACCAGATTCTTCTAACAAACTCTAACCATACCCTACATAGTTCATTAGGTAGCAACGCTGAAAACTTTTTAAGTTTAGCTATTCAGCTTTCTATCGCTGTCCTAGTAATAGCGTGTCCTTGTGCATTAGGTCTTGCCACTCCAACAGTAATAACAGTTGCATCAGGAAAAGCTGCAAAAAAGGGTGTTTTGTTCAAAGGGGGGGATAAGATAGAAATGGCTTCAAAGATAAATCATATTATTTTTGATAAAACAGGGACCCTTACGAAAGGAGAACCTTTTATTATTGACTATAAAAATAATGATGATAAAGATAATTTATTTTTATTGAAAATATCCGCAAGTTTAGAGCAACAAAGTAGGCACCCAATTGCAAGTGCATTGATCAAAGAAGCTGCGATACAAAATATTACCCTGTTGAAAATTAAAAATATCCATACAGAATCAGGTAGAGGTATTTCGGGAGAGCTTGATTCAATTGATGGACTAATATCTATTGGAAGTGTCGAGTGGTTAATAAATAAGGGCGTAAAAATTGATTCAAATGATCAAAAAGAATTAGAAACTCAAGAGCGAAAATCTTATTCCGTCATTGGAATAAGTATCAAAAATAAATTACTTGGATTTATCTTTTTTGGTGATTTATTAAGAGATGACTCTAAAAGTTCTATAAAAAAATTAAGAGAAGCAAAATATAATATCCACATTTTAAGTGGTGATAGAAGAGAAACTGTTGTTGATCTAGTTAATAAACTTAATTGTCCTGAAGCACAAATTAAATGGGATCTTTTACCGGAAATGAAGCTAAAAATTATTGATGAATTAAAAAAGACTAACAAAGTTGCAATGATAGGAGATGGAATAAACGACGCTCCTGGATTAGCTGCCTCAGATTTGGGAATAGCAGTTGGATCTGGTACTCAGATTGCTAAAGCAAATGCAGATATTGTACTCATGGGTGATCAACTTAATGGATTACCTTACGCTTTTAGCTTGGCAAAAAAAACTATAAAAAAAATTAAAGAAAATATTTTTTGGGCCTTTGGGTATAACTTAATTGCAATTCCATTAGCTGCCGGTATTTTATTTCCAAAATTTGGAATCCTTCTTACACCTTCAATAGCAGCATTATTAATGGCAACAAGCTCGATAACAGTTGTAATAAATGCACTATCTTTAGAATAAATGAGAGGTAAATTTATTGCTATTGAAGGAATTGATGGTTGTGGTAAAACAACTCAAATAGAGGAAATTTATAAATGGCTTCCTATTAGCGGTCTGATGGGTGAATATTCTAAATTAATTAAAACCAGAGAGCCTGGAGGAAGCTTATTAGGAGGTAAGCTTAGAAGTTTAATACTTGATAATAACAAAACTAATCAGCCATCCCCATTAGCAGAATTATTACTTTATTCAGCTGATAGGGCTGAGCATATTTCTAAAATAATTTCACCTTCACTAAAAAATAATGACTGGGTAATTAGTGACAGATTTGCAGCATCTACTCTTGCCTATCAAGGTTACGGAAGAAACATAAATCTTGAAGTTATAAAAAATTTAGAATCTATTGTCTGTCAAGGGTTATCTCCAGACTTGACAATTTTTCTAGAAATTTCACCTAAAGAAAGTATCTTGAGAAGAAAAAATTTCGAACCTGACAGAATAGAGTCTGAAGGCATAGAATTTTTAAAAAAAGTCAATGAAGGCTTCAAGTTAATTGCAAAAGAAAAAAAGTGGAAAGTAATATCTGCTAATAAAGATATAAAAGCTATTTCTGACGAAATCAAAGAGACTCTCTTAACAACTTTTTCTTGATTAAAAAATGGATGATCTGAAAAATGATATTTTTTTAATTAATAAAGAAGTCAATAAAACTTTAGAAAACATACTAAATAAAAAAGTATTTTCAAATGGTTATATTTTTTATGGTTCTGAGGGTGTAGGCAAAAAAGATATGGCTATTGAATTTGCATATAAAATTTTCAAACAAAATTCTTCTAAATTAAATATTAAAGAACAAATCATAGAAAATAACCATCCAGATTTTTTACTAATAGAACCTTCTCATGTCATAAAAGGCAATCTGATAACTAGATCAGAAGATAAAAATACAAAAGATTATAAAGAGACAATTCGAATTGATCAGATACGTAAGATTAAAACTTTCTTTGGTCAAAAATCTATTGAATCTGGTAAAAAAATTGTAGTTATTATTGATGCACATTTATTAAATGAAGCGGCTTCTAATTGCCTTTTAAAAACCTTAGAAGAACCAACTAACGGCATATTTATTTTAATAACCCCTAGATTAAATTTACTTTTGGAGACTATCATTTCTAGATGTCAGATTATCAGATTTAAAAACTTTTCATATGAACAGCTTGATAAGTTAATACAAAATAATTTAGATCAGCGAACTTTAAAAAGCCTTCAAGAAACTGGCTACAAAGATCTGATAAAATCTGCAAATGGCTCCCCAAGGGATCTGTTTAATAATCTTAAAACTTGGAACGAATTACCTTTAGAAATTAGAAATTATCTTAAATCTCCTCTAGTAGATAATTTAGTTATCCTAGAAATTTCAAGAATAGTTTCAGAGAAATTAGATTTAAATCAACAAATTTTGTTAATAAATTTTTTACAATATAGTTGGTGGAAAGTAACTAAAAATGAAGATATTATTACTAATCTTGAGAATTTAAAATCATATCTAAAAAGTTTTATCAAACCTAGGTTGGCTTGGGAAGTAACCTTATTAAAAATAGCTTTTAAAGATTTATAATTTCATTCAAACATCGTATTTAATAGATTTGAATCTTTTGATCCTAAAGGTAGTTCACTGACTTCAGAAACTTTTGCATTTACAGGCAACTCAAGACAATATCCAGCCCCATAAACAGTCTTAATATAAATTGGCTTCTTAGGATCTGGCTCTAATTTAGTTCTTAAGTGCCTTACATGAACGCGTATAGTCTCAATGTCATCATCAGGTTCGTAGCCCCATACTTCTTTTAAGATTGTGGCAGGAGATACAGTTTGACCATGTCTTTGAAGCAGGCAATGAAGAAGTTCAAATTCTAGATGAGTCAACCTTACTGGAGATTCGAACCAAATAGCTTCAAATCTTTCTGGCACTAAAGTAAGTGGTCCATAATTCAATATTTCCTGTTGATTTGTGGAATTTAACTGAATCCTATTTGTCCTTCTTAGAAGCGCTTTAATACGGACATATAATTCTTCAAGGTCAAATGGCTTTGTAATGTAATCATCAGCACCTGAGTTAAAACCAGTTACCTTATCTTTTAGTCCACCAAGTGCTGTAATCATTAATATTGGGATATTAGATGTTCTTTCATCTCTTCTAAGCCTTTGACATAAAGTCAAGCCATCCACACTTGGCAACATTAGATCTAAAAGAATTACATCGGGAGAATATTGCAGTGCTAAGGCTTGCCCTTTAATGCCATCTTCAGCCTTGAGAACATCATATCCTGAATGTTCTAGATGGCCAGAAACTAAATCACGCATATCACGATCATCTTCTATCAATAGAATTGTGATTTTCATATTATTCAAACTATTAAATTAAAGTTAAATTTTAGTACTACGATTCTCTCAATAATTTATGAATAGTGCAGATTTAATACATATACTTTAATTGATAAGAATATTCCAAGAACTCAATATTAATAAGGGATTTTAGAGAAAACAAGGGTATAAAAAGCATTGAAATTTTATAAATTCTTTTGATTTATTTAATAATTGCTTAATAATTTAATGTAAATTCTCACTTTTTATCCAAATTAATTATTAATAAAAGTCCCTATTGTTAAGTCATGAATGCCAAAGTTGTTATCGAGATTTTTAATTAATAACTAAAAACTTCAAAAAAACGAACTTTGAAATACTTTTAAACCTTGAAATTTTGAATAAAAAATATCATTTGTATAATTAGTGCAAGTCTTGACGCATTATGAAAAAAAAATCTCTCATTTATTCTGAATTATCTAATAAACAACTTGATGTACTCAAAGAACTATATATTAATAAAAAAGTTAACAATTTCAGCGAAAAAGAATTGAGAAATTTTGTTCGTGAAATTATTACTCATCAAATTCGCAATACAATAGGTAAAGAAGAAGAAATTGAGGCTTGGGAAGAAATGTCAGAATTTTTTGGGGAGCAATTTGAGCAAATTATTCTAGAAATTCAAGCAAAATTTCAAGATAATGAAATACCTCAAAATGTACAAGAAAATAATCAAAGAGATAGATTAGATTTGTTGGAGAAAAATAATATCGCTCAAGAAAAAAAAGATATGTGGGAAGATTAATTATATAAACTCATTCCAAATAACATTTAGAAAAAGAATTAATAAAATATTTTTAACAATTTATAGATTCCACAAGTTCCCAACTTTCATGAAATAATCTAAACTTTTTTTAAACAGCTTATCGTGATTATCAGAATTAAGATTTATCTTTTTTAAGATTATGCATACCCATTTAACTCTGTAGAGTCTTATTAAAATCCTTAAATCACTAATATTATTTGAAACTTTCAAACTATCAGTAAAACTATCTATCAATAACTGGGCTATTTCTATTGATGTTACATTTTCTGGTTGAATAATTAAATCAACCAATAATTTATGAGGATCATCCCATCCAGCATATTCAAAATCATGAAAAAAAAGGGCTTGATTTTTTTTTATTACATTATGAAACCCTACATCAGAGGGCGATAAGATTTTTTTGATTAGATACTTGCTACTTTGATTTTTTTTTAAAAGTTCTTTGATATCCAACAAACAATTTTCCAATGAGGAGTTAACATCATTTTCTAACCAACTAATAATTGATGGATTTATTGACTGATTTTTTAATTCATTTATAAGTTTATTTAGCCTTTTTTTAATCAAGCAAAAATGATCCATAATTTCAAAACAAGCTTCAGAAGCATTTAATATTTTTTTTGACCATTTCAAATTTCTCAAATTTTGAATTTGAATTATAAAATCAACCATCATCAACCAATCTTTTTTGGTAGGGCTTTGTACTTTAATACCTTCAATCCAATCTAATAAAATCCATCGATCATTATTGTCAAAATTTACAATATGGGGAACATTTTTAAATCCTCCCAACTCTAATAATTTTAGAAAGTTAAATTCAGATAGTAACCTATCACGTTTATCATATTCATTACTTTTATAACATTTAAGAAAATAAAATTTTTCTCTGGTTTTTATTTTCCAAGCATAGCTATTAATTCCGAAATTTATTTCTGAAAATGACTCTATCATTATTGATTTTTCAGCTAATACTTTTTCAAGTCTTTTAATATCCACTTCTAAATATTAGTAATCAAATTAGGCAGTTGTTTCCAGTTAGACATTATAAGAAAAGGATTTTTGGTTTTATTTTCATATGGATAATATAAAATTCTTTTAATATTTGACGGTAATAAATTGAGTATCTCAGGTAAATCGTCTACAAAATATTGACAACCAAGCGATATAATTTTCTCAATCTTCTTTGATTTTGATGTATTAAAAAAAACATTATCTTTTTTTAAATTCAGTCCATCATTTGAAAAATATAAGTTCTTTTCTAACCATGACATTGCAGCTTCATGTAGATCATAATTAACCCCCATTAAAGGATATTTACTTTTGTGGCTAATGATTTTTATATCAATCCCCTCGTTTTTTAATTGCTTAAGTGTAAAGAGTGCATCTTTACTTGCATGTGCTTCTAAAATTCTTTTACCATATATTTCACCTTGCAAAGTTGTAAATAAATCTTGCTGGCCTCTATTATTCAAATAATCTCTCACTGCACTCTTTCTTTTATCAAGAGAAGATGGGATTATATTTTTTTCAAGGGCAACTTTAAAAAATATTTCATCATACTGCACAAGGGTATTATCAAAATCTATACCTAAAATCATAATCCTAAAATTTTTGAGACTATATTTTGTCTATCTATTCCTAAGGTATTTCTTACATAATCTTGATTTCCAAGATTATGTAAAAATTCATTTGGGGTACAAATATTTAAAATCTTAAAATTAAGTTCTGTTTTTGAACTAATTATCCAATTATTTATGGTAGAAGCTAATCCACCAGATAAACCATGTTCTTCCAAAGTTACCCAAGCTCTGAATCTTTTTCTTATCATATTCTCAAGAAAATCAAGATCCAAAGGATTAAGGCCTCCTAAACTTGCAATTGAAATATTAATGCCATAATCCTTTTCTAAAACTTTACTAGCCTCTAAAGCTTCTGAAAGAATAGGTCCTACTCCAATTACTAGAATATCACTTTCAAAACTTTCTCTAATGAATGAAGCTTTTCCAATTTGAGCTTCATGATTCTTTTTATGAAGATTAGGTTCTCCCTTTTTCCCAATCCTAATGTAGGTTGGTCCATCTAAATCATTAACTTGGATTAATTGATTCCTTAATTCGATTGAGTCACAAGGAGCTAAAATTCTTATATTTGGGATACAACTAAGAATACCCATATCTTCCAAAGAATGATGGGTTGGACCAAGTTCTGAATAAGATAATCCTGAGCCAGTGCCAATGATAGTAATGTTGGCATTATGGTAGGCAGCACCAATTTTGATTTGTTCCAGACATCTACAAGTTGTAAAAGGTGTAATTGTATAAACATAAGGCTTCATACCTGATAATCCCAAACCTGATGCCACGCTCATCATATTTGCTTCTGCAATACCACAATTTATAAATCTCCCTTTGGATACCTTCTTATATTCATCAAACATTCTGTTTCCTATATCTCCAGACAATAAAACTATATTCTCATCATCTTTGGCCAACCTTGTAATTTCTTTAGCGAAAGTATTTCTCATAAATAAAAAATTAACTTAATTCTTCAATTGCCTTTTTGAATTCCTCATCATTTGGAGTCCTATAGTGCCAATTATTATCATCTTCCATAAAAGAAACTCCTTTTCCCTTTATAGTATGCGCAATGATCACATGTGGTTTCTTTGTGATTGAATTGATGTTCTTAAAAGCCTCTTCCATTTGGAGAAAATTATGTCCATTAATTTCTTGACAGTGCCATCCAAAAGATTGCCATTTATCTGCAAATGGTTCTAAAGCCATGATTTCTTGACTCCTTCCTGTAGCTTGCCATTTATTGTAATCAATAATTGCTATTAAATTATCAATCTCTAAGGCAGATGCTAGCATCGCAGCCTCCCATATTGTTCCCTCATTGCATTCTCCATCGCTCAATAATGCAAAAGATTTAAAT
>QCQN01000029.1 GCA_003212175.1 Prochlorococcus sp. AG-449-P16 | reverse complement strand
GCAGGACTATTAGGTACAACGTAACCTACCTTTACATTATTTTTATTAGTTTCAAAATAAGTTTCGTCTATAAGGTTTATTCCAATCATTGGATGAATTACTCGCCCATTTTTAATAAGCTGAGAAACAATATCCATAGCCTTATTAATAGGAATTGCAAAGCTTAAACCTGCTCCTGGTCCTGATCTTATTAGTGTATTAATTCCAATTACTTCACCTTTACTATTCAGTAAAGGTCCACCAGAATTTCCTGGATTTATAGCAGCATCTGTTTGAATTAATTCAAATTTTTTGTCATATATTCCCAATTGAGAGAGATTTCTATTCAAATTACTAATAATCCCTAAAGTGACTGTATTTTCTAATCCAAAAGGATTACCAACAGCTATTGCCCAATCGCCAACAGCTATTGTATTAGAGTCTCCCAAAACGGCTTTGGGCCAAGGCCCTTTACCCATAAGTCTAATTACAGCTATATCGGTTAATAGATCGAGACCTATTAATTTTCCTTTATATTTTTCCCCGTTTGATAAACCAACAATCAACTTTTCAGATCCATTAACTACATGTGCGTTTGTAATTACTAAACCATCTGCAAATATAAATCCACTTCCCTGATTTTGCTCTATTCTTGGCTGTATATTTCTAGGCGAACGAAAATCAAAAAATTTTTCAAAATATGGATCTAAAAATATTCTTGAGTCTCTGGGAAACTTACTAGTTTTAACAATTCTTTGAGTATCAATTGTGACAACTGACGCCCCTGTTTTTTTTATTGCTTTAGTGATGAAAGATATATCTGCAATATTATATTTTTCATATAAAAATAAATTTACTTTTGGTTGGGCAAATACATTCGATTTGCTAAAGAGGCTTAATGACAAAGCATATATAAGTAATAATTTCTTATGAGAAAAATTTTTTAGCTTAGATTTGTTAAATACCCTCAACAACATGTAATTAATCGAATGATCATTAAATTAATTCTAATTATAAAATTGTTAAATATTATTTTATCAGTCCAAAATTTTGTTTAAATAAAATAGCTAAATTTATTTTTTACGGGTTATGATGTTAATAAATTAAATATATCTAAGTTTGATGTCTTTATTATTTCCAATTATTTATTCCGCAGCACTTACTTATCTCGTTTGGAAAGCATTTAAGGTGATGTCGAATGGTTGGGGGGTACTTGATAAAAAACCTAGGGAATTTGTTAAAAATAATCTTAAGCAAAATAAATATACAATCCATCCTGAACTACTTGATAAGTCTGGGAATATTACACAAGAAGAATTACTAACAGTTAGGTTTTCTAACGATACCGATACTACTGTAGAAGAAAAAGGTACTACTACAGATTAAAATTTTCTAAAATAAAATCATCAGGTTAACAAATTGGAATTAAGAACAAAAATTGTAATGTCGGTTGTTAGATCTCTTAAATTGCCGCCGAGGTTTCGTCTAAAAATGGTGAAGCAAGATCCGGTTAGACTTGAGTTAAGTTTAACTCCTTCTTATGGTAAAAATCCCGTAATAGTTGGAATAGTAGAGTCTCTTGATCTTGTTGCTAGAAGAGATAGAGAAGGAAGAATACCAAGAGACCTTCCAGGTACTTGGGATTGGACCGTAAGGCATGGAAAGGTAAGTACTGGAGGTTGGAATCCTATGCTGAAGGAAGCTTTACAAACTATGTTTGATACAGGACTGCCCGCAATAATTTATGAAGAATTAACTGGAGATGAATACAGATCAGTTGATGGTGTCAAACATGTTAAGTAAATCATTAAACTGAACTCATAAATTTAACCTTGAAACGCTAAAATGTTTGGTAATAATTAGTTATTTATCATGAATGAGGAGAATCAACCAAGATTTGGATTTGTAAATTTTGCGGAAACATGGAACGGCAGGATGGCTATGATGGGAATTTTAATAGGCCTTGGAACAGAATTGATCACTGGACAAAGCATCCTAAGGCAAATAGGAATTGGTTAAAAGATCATTAAAAATAATTTATTAATTATTTTATTTCTTCTGCTTCAACTTCAATTGTAGTTTCAGATGGATTTTTCAGATCTTCAAAGTTACTTATATTTTCATTTATCGTTGCACCACACTTAACGCAAGTTTCACTAAATCCTAATGAAACGCTGCCACATTGACTACATGTATTAATGTTTGGTTTTAGTGAATTTATTCTGATTAATGCAATAATAAATAACAAAATTGGGAACAAAAATAAAATTAAAAAAATGTTTCCAATGATACTTATAAAATTAAAGCCTAAAAAAGGCATTATCAAAAAAAATATTAAAGAATATTTGATTAAACTTTTATTTACTTTTAGGAATGAATTCATGATTTATTTTAAAATCTTTTTTGTCTTTTATTCACAATTGAATTACTAGCAATAACCACACTCCAACATTGCCCAAAGTATAAAATAACTCCTAATAGCCAAACCCATAAAGTCAATACCAAGAAACCTCCAATAAAACCATATGCTTGAAATCTTACTCCAAGTGAGAGTATACTTTTACTTACGGCAAGATTTAGCGTTGTAAGACCTATTCCTATAAGAATAGATCCTGGCACTAATGGTTTTAAAGGTACTTTTCTACTTGGCAGTAGGGCTTGAAGTAAGAGTGCCATTAATGAAAATCCAAACAGTGGCAGAGCAAATTGGCCAACTTGTAGAAGTGGTAATTTTATAAAAATATTGGAAACTAAATTACTGGATTTTGTTAAATTATCTAAAACTGTACTTGGAATCATCCTAATATTTACACTTATTTGATCTAAAACCATTAAGAATCCTATAAAAAATACTATTAAGAAAGCTTCAATTCTATTTCTAAGAAATTTTGATGCTTGTTCCTGCCATGCAGTATTTGCCCTTTTTGAAGGTAACTCGTCTTCCCATAGTCTGTCAGAACCCCTTTGAAGTGTTAGATAAGCATTCCCCGCAGTAAATAATAAAAACATTGCTCCTAAAATACCTGCCCCAAAACCTTGATCAATTAATTTGAATAATGTTGTTTCAACTAATTCAACAACTGATGGAGGTAGAATTTGAGATGCAATTGAGATTATTTGCTGATCAAGACCTTCTTGTTTTCCTAAAAACCAAGAGGCTATTGATAAAGAAATCAAAAGAATTGGGAAGAATGATTGAAGTGTGTAATATGCAAAAGCAGCACTTAAGTCGATACAATCTGATTTGCTCCATCTTTCACATGCCCCCCATAAGCTTTGGAGAATCCATTTAGAGCTATGCCGCATATTAATTCTCTTCAAATATTCTCCCTTTGACTTTTTATATTGTAACTAATAAGCATATTTTTCAAGTCTCTAAATTTTGATAATTTAATTATCTTCGACTAATAATTTACCCCAAGGTTTTAAAACTTTAATTTTTTCTTCCGTTTTAGTTGCAATTAAAGGAAAATTAACATTTTGTAGATCTTGCCCTGGAACTAGATTGTTAGGGTCGGTTTTTAACCATTTAATTGTGCAATTTAATTCTTCAAGTAATAGCCATGCTGCGGCAATATCCCATATTTTAGGGGTTGATTCTATAGCTCCAAAAGTTTGTCCCATTGCAACGCTCGTTAAATTTAAACTTGATACCCCAAGAAGTCTTATTTTTCCTGGAAAAATAGAAGTTGGGTTTTTTTGCAAAATTTTTATAGATCTACTACACAAGGAAACACATTCACTTGCTTTATTATAGGTTTCAAATTCAAGTTTTTTATCATTTAGCCAAACTCCTTTGCCTTTAATAGCTAAGAATTTTTTTTTCAAAGTGGGAATAATCAAAAAAGAAGATTGTGGCTTTCCTTCTACAAACCTCGCGACTGAGATAGACCAGTAAGGTATTCCTGCGGCAAAATTTGTTGTTCCATCAAGAGGGTCTACCACCCAATAAGCTTTTGTATTAGGTATTAACTTTCCTCCTTCTTCACTTAAAACACCTTCATTTGGTGCTATGGAAGATAGCCCATCAACGATAGTTTTGTCACTCCATAAATCACAACTTGTTATTAAAGATCCGTCTGATTTATTAGTCGCGCTTATATTTCCAAAGTCGTTTAGTTGCCTTTCACTTACTAACTCAAATAAGGAATCCAAATCTTTTAATTGTGAGTTAGTTAAGTTAGTTGAATTCATATCAAAAGATTGCAAATTGATTTTTTATCATTGATTCTTTTGCTTTCTTTTGACAAACAATTATTACTTGCTTTGAGAAAAGTCAATCTTTCTAGTTCATCTATATTTAAATTGTAGTTGTAAATTGCTTCAATATTTTTTGATTTAGCAATACTTAATTCTTTTTGTCTAACGAGGACATCCTTTAAAGTTGAAATTCCAACTTCATATCTTAATTTTGAAAGTCTTAAAGATTCTTTTGTCGAATTAATTTCTTTGAGGGATGTAAGTATTTTTTCTTCATTTAATTTTAAATTTAAATAGGTTGTCATTATATTTGTTTTTAAAGTGTTTTTGAAATTATTTAAAGAATATTCTTCAGCTTGAGCTTCTAATTTCTTGGATTTGTAAGAATTTTTGTTTTGCCCCCCACTAAAAAAATTCCAAGCCAAGTTTATACTTATTGAATTTGAATAAGAAGAGCTTGATTCACTTGTATCTAATGTCACTGATGATGAATCTGCATTAGAAAAAGAACTTGAAAATGTATTACTAATATAAATATTTGGTTTACTAGCATTTACAAAATTTTTTGCTTGATTTTCTTTAATTGATTTTTTAAGAGAAATATTTTTTAACGAAAGATTTTTACTAAAGCTATCTCTAATATTTTTATTTAATTTATAGTGCCAGAATCCAATTAACTTTTGTTGTTGATTTATTTCAAAATTATCTTTTATATTAAGGATTTCTTTTAGCGAAATTTTGTTAATTTCATTTTGGATTTTTTTTTCATTAAGTGCTTGCTTATCACGTGATACTTGTGCATCAGCTTCAAGAACTTCAAATTTTGTTCCAATACCAGCATCAAATTTTGCTTGAGCATCTTTAAGAGTTGTGTTTGATAAATCAAGAGCAAATTTACTATTTTTGATATCTTGAAGTGATTTTTGATATTTATGATATCTTGCTTTTGCTTCTTGAGTTAAGTCTCTTTTTGTAATCTCAAAATTATTTTTTGCTATTTTATAATTTTCTTTTGCAATTTGAATCTCAGAACCTCTGAGAGGATCAATTAGATCCCATTTGATGGTAAGAGAGGGATTTGTAGAAAACTGTGAGGTTGAAGTAGTAAATGAATTGCTACTGTAATTTTTCCCCACAGTGTATTTGGGTAATCCAGTTGATTTTAAATCAATTGAGGGATATCTTTTTGAAATTTGACTAGAGATATTAAAAGTTGCGGCGGAAACTAATTGTTTAAGTGATTTAAGTTCTGGATTATTTTGTATAATAATTTCATTTATTTCTGAATAATCAACAAAAAATTTATCTTCTTTTTCTTCCAATACTTGATCAATGAAAGTACCAGTTTCACTAAGTATAGATTTAGGAGCAGTAAGGTATAAACATAAAGGGAAAAATAAGATTGGTTTTATTAATTTTCTAAGCATCTTTAGCGGTTTCGTGAATATTTGATTTACCAATCAGAATATTTATAATATCATTTGTACCCTCAAGAATGTGAATATTAGTTTTAAGTATACTTTCCACTTCACCTATATTCTTATCATCTAAAAACAAATCGGTATTATGCTTTAACATAATTGAGGGAATAAAAATTTCATCTCCTAGATCTTTATTTTTAAGTCCAGAAATTAAATCTTCACCTGTCAATAGTCCAGTAACTACTTGTTCTTGTCCCCAATACTGACTTGGTAAGCCATATAGATTGATTGTTAAATTTTCTATTTTATTTAATTGATTTACTGTAGGGATTAGTGCTTCATAAACTAATTTGCCTACGATCCAGCTTACTTTTCTTTTTACTTCAATTTTTTTTGGGAGAAATTTGGTTCTACTTTTTAGGATTTTAAGAAAATTTCTAATTGAACCTACCCCATT
Organism: Prochlorococcus sp. AG-449-P16; assembly: GCA_003212175.1. Taxonomy (GTDB): domain Bacteria; phylum Cyanobacteriota; class Cyanobacteriia; order PCC-6307; family Cyanobiaceae; genus Prochlorococcus_A. The sequence continues at coordinate 3,283 of QCQN01000029.1, read as the reverse complement.
TGCTTCTTGAGGCATATTTTCATACGATTGATAATTTGGCAATTTTGTACCCGCTATTAAATACCATTCATCGGCTAGCCAACAAAATCGAGTTCCAACTGTAGTTTGGAGAGATTTTTGAATTTTTTCTACTTGATCTATAGTTTGTTTTGCATATTCTGCTCCGATAGCCTTTAAACCGTCATTTTTAGGCCTGAATTTTGTAAGGCCAACAGGTACTATCGCAACAGACAAAACAGTTTTTTTATCTTTTTTATGAAATTTAGCAAGTTCATAAATGGATTTTTCTAAAATCTTGCCGTCATTTATACCTGGGCATACAACAATTTGAGCATGTATTTGAATCAAATTTTTTTCAAACCAACTAATTTGCTGAAGTATTTCCCCTGCTTTTTTGTTTTTTAATAATCTTTCTCTAGTTCTTGGATTAGTTGAGTGCACAGAAATGAAAAGTGGAGAAAGCTTCTGAGTCGCAATCCTCTTCCAATCTTCTTTTTGGAGATTAGTAAGGGTAAGGTATGAACCATACAAAAAACTTAGCCTGTAATCATCGTCTTTTATGTAAAGACTTTTTCTTTTACCGCCTGGTTGCTGATCTATAAAGCAAAAAGGACATTTATTATTACATTGTTTAATTGAATCAAATAAAGCGTCCCTAAAATTAATACCTAAATTTGTATCTTCATCTTTTTCAATACTTATATTATGTATTTTTTTGTTCTTATCTAATACTTTTATATCTAAATACTCTTCACTGATTAGAATCTGAAAATCGATTAAATCTCTTGGTTTTTTACCATTAATACTTATGATACTATCTCCTGACTCAAAGCCAACTTCCTGAGCTATAGAATTATTTTCAATACTTTCAATTTCTGCAGGATTAATTTGGTAATCAATATGAGGAACTAAAAGATCACTTGATTTCTTTTGGTAGTTAAGTTCTTGCCACACGATTAATGCTGAAACATTTAACTTAATATTTATTCTAAACTTATATGATACTCAAAGCTCATTAAATACTTTTAAAATAATTAATATAATTTTAACTTTAAGCCTGTCATTTTATTAAAATGTATTATTCGCAGTTTAGTAAAACACGACTTACATTATTTAAAAATCTTTTTAACTTTTTGCATTGGAAGAATTAATTACTAAAAATTTAGAAGTTGAAAATGATTTTAAGCCTGAATTAGATGGTTTATATGAATTTCCTAGCAGTACTTTTTTAGAAAAACCAATTTCTTTAAGACTTTGGTCCTCGTTTTTTGTTATTTTACCAATATTTTTACAAGCGCCTTGGGTTAGATTTGCACCTGTAAGCGCTCTTTGCTTTACTTTTATAATTTTTTTGGCAGCATTCAACTTATCAAGAAATGAATCAAATAGATGGTTTCTTGTTGGATCTCTATTATTTGGAGTTTCTGGAAGTTGGCTCGGTGGTTGTTTATTTTGGGGATGGTTGAGTCCTTACCCTATTCTTCATGTATTAGTTGAGGCAGTTCCATTGCCGCTAGCTTTCGTCGGCTTAGGGACTAAATGGAAAATTGGTTCAAGTTTTTATATTTCTTCTTTATTTGGTACAGCTCTAACTGATGTTGCAATATTTTTGACTGGAATAATGGATCAGTGGAGAGAAGTAATTACTGCTGATTCTGAAATTGCTCCGTTAATCCTTCAAAAAACATCTGAAAATCTATTGCATATAAAATCTTTATCTATTATCTTTTTGATGGCAATTATTATTTGGGTAATATCTAAGGAGATTTTTAATTTTGCTGTTCCACACTCAATACAAGGTAAAGCTTTTTTGGTTTCTAGTTATGTAATTCAAACAACTTTGATTGTTGATGGTATTTTCATTGTTTTAGCAATTATACAACCAACTTTTAGTGGATTGGTCTAATGTTAAGGCCACCTTTTTCTCAAGAAACTATTGCTATAGATAAGTGGGATGTAATCGTAATTGGTGCCGGCGCTGCAGGATTAATGACTTGCCTTGAGTTGCCTTCAAACTTAAAAGTGCTTCTTTTAAATAGAAACACTAGTAAGGTATCTTCTAGTAGATGGGCGCAAGGAGGAATAGCATCTGTTATTAGACAAGATGATTCATTCGATCTTCATGCTAGTGATACTTTAAAAGCAGGAGATGGACTATGTGATTTTCAGGCTGTAGAAATGCTAGTTAAGGAAGCTCCAGGTTGTGTGGATAGATTGCAGAATTTAGGCATGATTTTTGATCAAAGTTCTGATCAACTAGCTACTACTTTAGAAGCAGCTCATTCCAGAAGAAGAGTTTTGCATGTAAAAGATCGTACAGGAAGAGCATTAGTTGAAGTTTTAGAAGATCATGTCGAAAATAAAAAAAATATTCTTCACTGTAGGGGTGTAAGAGTAACTGAACTTCTTATTGAAAATGAAGAATGTAAAGGAGTTCAAGTTCTTGATGGAGCAAATTTATATTGGATTCAATCGAGAGCTGTTGTTTTGGCTACGGGTGGAGGTGGCCATTTGTTTACTAATACAACTAATCCTGCTCAATCCTCTGGAGAAGGAATCGCTCTAGCATGGAAAGCAGGAGCTGCTATTGAAGATTTAGAATTTGTTCAATTTCATCCAACTGCTTTAAAATTTTATGGAGCACCTTGTTTCTTAATATCTGAGGCACTTAGAGGAGAAGGTGCTATTTTAGTTGATAAAAATGGCGAAAGCCCAGTTAAAAATCTTAAAAATCGCGATTTAGCTACTAGAGATCAGGTGAGCAGAGCAATTATGAAGAATATGCATAATAATAACGTTGATCATGTTGGCTTAGATCTCAGATATATTGATCCAGAAAAAATTGTTGAAAGATTTCCCACCATCTTAAGTAGATGTCATGATTATGGTGTTAATCCTTTAAATGAGGTTATTCCAGTTGCTCCTGCAGCTCACTATTGGATGGGAGGTGTCAAAACTGATTTAAATGCCTCTACTACTAGGAAAGGATTATACGCTGTTGGAGAAGTGGCTTCCACTGGAGTTCATGGTGCTAATAGGTTGGCAAGTAATTCTCTGATGGAATGCCTAGTTTTTGCGAGAAAAATGTCTTCAATTGTTTTGGGTGATCCTCATAAATTAGTGAAATTTGATAGGTCATTTCAAGAGTTTGATACTGAAGATCCGAAAGAAGATCAAATTTCTAAGATTGCTGAAAAAATTGATGAACTAAGAAAACTATGTTGGTTAAATTTAGGAGTCTCTAGAAATAAGGAAAATATGAGTAAATTTCTAAATTTTATTC
>QCQN01000028.1 GCA_003212175.1 Prochlorococcus sp. AG-449-P16 | reverse complement strand
CAAAAAGCTGTCATTGGTGTTGGAGCAGGCAAAAATTATACTCTCTATGATGTAGGGACTGATAATACTCAATTCGTAAGGGCTGGATATCAATCAGAAAAGAAAAAAAATGGATTTGGATTACATTTTTAAACACTAGGTCGCAAGCGGGCGATCCTCGGGCGATCAAATGCTTAACTTTGCAACACTTTGCTGCATATAAGACAATTCTTAAGACTCATTTTGATAACAAATATTTCAAAATAAAGTCATAGCATCACTTCGTTCTCATGGGTGCTGTCGCATTTTGCTGATCGAGTGCTTTGGGAGCACTAGGTCGCAGGTTCGAATCCTGTCGCCCCTGCTCTTAGAATCCAAGTCATAGGCAGGTTCTCATCCTGTCTTTTTTATTGGTTACATTTTAGAATAATGAGCCTGAGCGAGCTTTGAGCGAGATTCTGCTATACCTTGCTGCACTTTGCTGCCTCATGTCACTCAGTATTACTAGAAATAGCTTTATTTTTTATCTATTTCTCTCAACTATTCTAAAGTTCATATCTATAGCTCCTTTTCTTAAAGGAATTAATTCTTGATATGGTCCTTCATAACAATCAATTACTGCTTGTTTACTTGGAAATTTTGAAAGCACAGAAAACGGACCATCATATCCCTCTCTAACATCAGTCTCGAAGTCAACTGATAATGTCTTTGCTCCGCAACCTTTAACAACAACATCATTTACTGCTTCAAAGTATTTACCTGCTTGTTCTGGATTTGTAATCCTTCCAGAAATCATTACATAACCAGCATTCTTGTCTTTTGGGACTTTATAACCAATTGCAAGCCCAGCAATGCTTGCAATTAAACCAATTAAAATAGTTTTTTTCATTAAAGATTTTGATTTTTATAAATGGTATACGATTCTCTATAAATTGGATGTTAATTATTGACTATTAGCGGAGGAAGTAGTAATCATTTCGAAATTATTCAGAAATCCAACGATTTATTATAGTCCCTTCATAAATATGACCTGATGCTTCAACAATTGGTTTTGTTTCTGGGTTAATAAAGATGTCGTAACAGGTATTTACTGGCCCTTGAAACATTACGGTTGCTCTTTTAGGGTCTTTTAATGATTTACCAATATAAAAAGTTTTAACTCCCATCTCTTTAAACATAGCTTGTTGCTCAGGAGCATTCATGTGAGCCTCATATTCTTCAAAAGTATTGCTTAATTTGAAATCTAAAACAGTTGTTTCAATTGACATGAATAAAAAAACTAATTCTAATTTATTTTATTTTATTTTTCTAAAAAAGGAGCTTAAAAAAACCTTTATCGATCGACTATCAATTTCTGATACTTATTAGCTAATCCCATAAGGACAAATCTGAATCCCCCGTAGATCTTTGCATCCAATGAATTTTCCAAATTCCATCAATCTTTTTGAAGATAGAAGTGACAGTTGGTAAATCATCATTAGGAGTTCCTTTATAAGAGAATTTTGCCCCAAGTGTAAAAACACACATTGCTACATCAGAAGAGAGAAATTCAAACTTATGAATTTTTGTAATTTCTGCTTTTTCCTGAACCACATCGCCAGAACTCATCATTTCCTCGAATCCCTTCGCACTTATTGGATTACCGCTAGGCCTGATGAGTAGAAAATCTGAAGTAGCATTATTTACAAAGAATGATCCCATTTTTTTTGGTGTAGCTAGCTCATACAACATTGACTCAATTGTTTCTTTGTCGGTCATAAAAAATATTGAAACTAATAATTAACCTACTTCGTATATGTAAAAGCAAGATTAATTTATTTTGAATTCCTAAATAAAAAAGGACCTAATTGCCCCTTATTGTGGATCGACTATCAATCAATATTTAACAGAATTCAACGATTTAGTGCTCATAGAGCACTAGGTTGCAGGTTCGAATCCTGTCACCCCGATCAGTTATAGCAGTAAATCTCAGCTAATAATATATTTACCCTAAAAAAGTAGAGTGCCCAGAAAGTGTCCAAAAGTTATTTTCTTCAGAATAATTGGCATAACTTTAGAACTAAGTCAGGGTTTTGGTTCTGCCCGACTTGGCGTAACTTTCAAGGGGTTTTCTGTCGCCCCTTTTTTTATGCAAGTAGTAAGCGTTTCACAAAAAAACAGCTAATGATAATAGATTTTATTTAAGATATAAAAACAAAAATTTCGGGAGTATTAAATGTCTATCATTACCGACAATACAGTGTTAGTTCATATTTGCAGCGGTTTAGAATCCAAAAATAAAGTAACTTTAGGTTTATTGGTTGCCCTTACTGCAGAAAAAAACGATCATAAAGTAACTCTTTTTCTAGCAGGAGACGGAGTACAAATATTAGATTGCAAAAAAGCTGGTGAAATAGTTGGTCAAGGTACTGGAGATTTATACGAACATCTTCAAAATTTGAAGAAATCAAAAGTTACCATATATGTTTCAGGTATGTCTGCTAAATCTAGGGGTTACGATGAGAAGCTTCTAGATGGATATTCAGCAGAGTTTGTGATGACGGATGTTCTAGTTGAAGAATCAATTAAAGCGGATAGCGTACTTTGCTATTAAAAAAAAAAGAACTAACTGCTCCCTAAGTTAGATCGACTGTCAATTAAAAACTACATAGACTATGTGCCCAAAAAGTGCCCAAAATCCAAGATATTAGTCCGAATTAGTCAATATTTGTTTCTCTAAAAATCCTGCTATAGCATTAAATCTCAATTATAGCTTCAATCTTGCAGGTGCTTTGGGAACATTAAGTCGCAGGTTCGAATCCTGTCGCCGTTTGATCGATTGTCAATATTGCTTAGTTAAAGTCTGCTATAGCCTAATTTTGACTGAAAAACCTTAAATGGCACTCCAGTTCCTTTCATAACTTCAAGACACTTATCCCCAACTGTCCCATATACTTCAACAGTAAAATCATCCGCAAGTTTTGGATGTTCTTGTAAATATTCGCCCACTGCAGGATTAGCCAAGTGAGCTATAAAAGCTTCATCATTTTTATAAGCCTCAGACCACACGAAGACTAGAGGATTTTCTGGATCCTGGTCAAAAGTATGATGCAACATTCCTGGTTCAACAGCCTCAACAGCTTTATCTGTTTTATCTGCAAGTTCTAGGTATTCAGAAACTTTATCTTCTTTTACTGTGATTTTTGCTAGAAGAATAAAAGGTGTATCTGCTCCAAAATTGGTCATGAATAAAAAGTAGTTATGCTTATCTTATTTATTTTTTAATAAAAAAGAAGGATAAATACCTGTATTTAAGATCTACTGGAAATAAATTAAAACCCTCTTGCTACTTCGCATAGATTCGTTTTTATATATATAGAAGAATTTATTAAATGCTTAAGTTAATTGTTTATCTAGTCCTTGGCTTTTACTCAACTTATATGGAAGTAGTTCAATTAGTATCAAAAATTAGAAGATTCAAAATTATCCCAGTATCAAATCAACTGCCTGCTTAGAGCAAGAAACCCTTCCAGAAATTCCAACTACTGAAAGGGTTATTAAATCGACTCAAAACTATATTGAATCAATTTATGTCTTGCAGCAAACGTAGAGTGTGCTGACGAGGTTTGGCCTCAATTAATTTATAGCAAAAAATTTTAAACTCCCGCTACTTTTCGTTCCTCTAATCGTTTTTTTAGAATTGAATAATTTTGTGAAGCCCATTTTCGAGAAATATCTAATTCAGCATCTAACAACTTTTGAAGTGATTTGATTATTTTAAATACTTCTTCAAAGCCTAGATAAATTATTAACAGCACCTTAGTTATGCTTATTGCAACAGCCGCTAACTTTTCGATTTTTTGATCTTGCATTTGAACTTATTGAAGCCCACTAAAATTAACAGAGGTAAGAAATTATGCAAATGCAATGAGTCATAGAGGGAGTAGCTGTAGGGGTAGATAGAGTCTATAAACACCTTATAAAATCACCGAAAATATCCCTATATTGAGTCTCAAGCTCCTTCAACCCTCCACAATTAGTTATGGCTATAACTAGGGTATTAAGGAAATAGCCTTTGATAGATCGAGTCCTTTGGGAGCACTAGGTCGCAGGTTCGAATCATGTCGCCCCGAATCCTAAAACCAATTCATAATAGATGGTTTCCCATGCTCTCTTTTTTATTACTAGCTCTTAGAACAATTAACTTTAGCGAGGATTTGCTATGCCTTGCATAACTTTGCTGCCTGACCTCGCTCAAGCTAATTGTTACATCCACAATATATTCCTATTAATTCTTATGATTAGAAAAACAATAATTAAAATGAAATCACTGCTTTCGAGTAAAAGATCAAAAGCAATATTAGGTATTGGTTTAATAGCTATTAGTATTGGTGCTATTTCAAAAAAGGTTATCAGCTACCCAAGTGGAGGCTGTATGAAAGGTAATCAAGAATCGACTTTAAATAAAGGGATAAACAAATTCTTTATTTAAAGATTAAGCGTTTCATTTACGCAACAAGTTCAATCGAATATACAGTATCTTTACAGTTATTTTTTTTATCCCATTCCTTTGCGAAAGGAGATTCCATTTCAGCACCTAATTTTTCTAAGTCAGTACAGTTCATTAATAAATGAGATTTGTGTTCATTGACTTTTACAAACTCATAATCAGTTACAAAATCTTTGCACATTTCTTCAAGAAATAATGTCGTTACATCATTTTTAAATTCTTCAAATGTACAGCTAAAAGTTGAGATGATGAGAGTATTCATTAAAAAAGGGGCTAATTGCCCCTATTGTATATTGACTGTCAATCTCTTACTATGAGTAGACTTTAGCTACTATTGGTCCAGCTTCTTCATCAGTAAATACAGGTGTAGTTTTCCAATTTAGAAATTCCCCCCATTCTGCAACATGTTGATATATTGCTTTTGGATCATCAGTTTTTAAAACTATCCAACCCTCTAAAGAACCGGGTGCATGATATCTTCCAATCATCTCAACTCCAGGATAATCTCCCCCACCACTAAGAAATTTTTCTGCACCTTTTTGATGATATCCGGCCTTAAATGACCAATGCTGAACATAAAGCATTTTATTTTTTAAATTTTATTGGCCTTCTATTAATAGCAAAAAAAATAATTCCTGAAAATAAATATTTTTAATTGCCCCTTATTGTAGATCGGCTGTTAATCATTTTTCTCTTGTATCTTCTTTAGTCTTTCGTATTCAACATGTAGAACACCTAAACGCCAAGCATCTTTTAATCCTTTTACACCTCCCATTAAAATCTTTGCATCTGCAGGAGAATGTGACTTCATATTCAAAAAATCTTTTTGCCAAGATTTATCATTCCATTTATTAGTCATTCAATTTATTCCTTTAGTAATGCCAAAGTAACCAAAATAATCCACAGCCATAAATAATCCCTATCGTTATAATTACTGGCATAAGTATTTTTTTCATTTAATTAAAAATCTACCCATATCGTTCATGAAAAACCAAATTGCAATTGAAAGATTTAATACTACTGTGATAGAAATTGATATTATTAAAAACTTTTTACCAACTCCTGATTGATTTGCATCTTTACTAGCAACTGAAATCGACTCAAGTTTCATATAAAAAAAGGGTTATCTGCAAATTATTCTAGATCGACTGTCAATCAATATTTACCAGAATTAAACGATCTAGTGCCTTAGGGCACCAAGTCGCAGGTTGGAATCCTGTCACCCCGATCAGTAATAGCAGTAAGTCTCAGCTAATAATATAAAACACACAAAAAAAAATTGAGCACGCAAATGACACGCATATCATTCCAAGCTAGTCCTAATTAGCCCACACTTTTTTCTCTAAATATATTGATATAGCTATAAGTCTCAGTTAAGGAATAAGAGGAAAAATAAATTGTGATTCGCCTGTTTGGGAAAAGAAGTCTATTTGTAATTAATGAAACGCTTACTACTTGCACCGCAGGTAAATTAAGGCTTGGTTATTCTGAATCAATAACTCCTAAAAAAATACCATTTTAATTAATGTTGCGACTTCTTCCGTTACCGATTTTTATTTGCATTTATCTATTTTCTTGGTGGAGATGTAAAAAAAATATTATCGCTAGTGATAAGCAACTAAAACCATGCATTGATTGGGCATATATAAAAAATTTACCTCTCCCACCAAAACCTTCATTTATAGAGTTTTATGTTGTTTATGTATCTTCTTTTTTTAAATTTCCCTTTGGAATAATTATTCAAAAACTACCTTTTGCCAAGAAAGTAAGATACTACGAAAGAGAAATGAAATTAATATTTGATAAATGGAATTTAGAAAAAATTAAAAAATTAATTAACTAATTTATTGATATGTTTGAAGTAAAGATATATAAATTCCTAATAATACAAATATTGCTACAACTATTCCCATAACTGTAGTTGGCTGATTATTCCAAAGATTAGTTAAAAATTCCATAATAATCATCTAATAAAGTAAATAATTCCACCAACAAAAGTGCTACCCACAAGTAGCAGGACCATAAGAAGAGCAATTAATTTAGGTAAGCTTCCAATCATTTTTTAAAGGTCATTTTAAAGGTTAAATACGCAAATCCACCTAGTAAAAACAAACTAACAACTCCATAAGTAATTGCAATTCCATACATATGATTTATTAAGAATAACTCCTAAATATTGAAGTTTTCTTCCAACCTTCTTTCAATAATTCTGCATATTCTTTTCTCGCAGCCTCAATGGTTTCTACCCTGCTACCTTTAATAACTGGTTTACTACTCCTCTTATAAACGCAGCCATAACTAATCATCATTGCATCAATGCTTAGTGAAGGCTTGGAAACATCTTCAAATGGTTCAAAGACTTTTATTCTTGATCTATCTTTATTTATTAGAGTGAACTTCTTCATAATTCAATAATAAACAAAAAAAGGACAGCATAAACAAACTTGAAAGTTACGCCATAAGGGACGCAAATTACACGAATATCACATTAAATTAGACCGATTTGGTTACACCTTTTTCTAATAAAGTTACTTTAGCAAAATTAGTCTCAATTATAGCCTCGTTAATGCCTGTGCTTTGGGAGCACTAAGTCACGGGTTCGAATTCTGTCCCCCGACTCTAACGATCCAGGTCATAGAATATTCTACTTGCCTATATTTTTTGTTAGTTGCTTTTTATAAAGATGAGACTAAGAGATCTTTGAGCAAGATTCTGCAATACCTTTCATAATCTTGCCGAGTGGCATAGCTCAAAATGATTATTACATCCAAAAATATTCCCAATAATCCTTATGATTTTTAAAACAACAATTACAATGAGATCACTATTTTCAAGTAAAAGATAAAAAAAGCAATATTAATTATTGGTTTAATAGCTATTTGTATTGGTGCAATTTCAAAAAAGGTTATCCGCTATCCAACTGGAGGTTGTATGAAATGTACTCAAGAATTGACTTTAAATCAAGGGATAAAAACAAGATCTTTTTTTAACGAATAAGCATTTCACTTATTTAATAATAATTGATCCGCCCATTCCAAAAGATGCATGTGGAGAACAAACATAATAGTAATTGCCTTTAGATACGCCCTGTGTATTCCATGATAATGTTCCATTTTGAGTCCCTGGAGTACCAGAAAGTATCCCAGTAGTTACCTGATCACCACCTCCACGAGAAAATTCAGTCTTTATATAAAAAGGATGACGAGATGCATCAACTTCAAAAATAATTGTATCTCCTCTATTAACAGTTACTGTAGGGTCGTTTCCACTTACAGATCCGTTCCTATCAGTGCCACTTAAGATATAGTCACGATAACCATCTGCTGATACGCCTATTTTAAATGTTTCTGAATCTGCAAAAGCTGATCCCGAGAAACCTATAAGCAAAGGTAGTAAAAAAAGAGGACGCATACTGTTAATTCTATATGTTTGTAAATAGTAAGAGGGAAATGGGCTAATTGCCCCTTTTTTAGATCGCAAGTTTTAATTTAATCTCCCCAACATTCATTTCAGTCGATCTCAGCAATACCAAAAAATACTAATAAATTTATTTCTTAATTATAAAGATTTTACTCCTTATATCGCTTAATGTAACCAGAAATAGTTGTTAAATATAGAAGTTATTTTAAGGATAAAAGTCAACTTTCCAAAGCATTACGCAATAACTTAGAGGATTATATCCATTGCAATTAAAGAACTTGTATATTTTTATAGTGAAACTTTGGAAACTAGCATCATTGAAAAATGCCCAACAAAAATAAATAGCAAATGCAGTTAAGAAAAACGCAGCATATTGAAGCCAATGCGTTCCAAACTTATCTACACCATTTTTATCAAAATTAGAATTACTCATTTAAAGGATTGGATATGCTATCCATCCAAATAAGGTGTAATTAATAATGACAGCCATGAAGCCTATCATTGCCAACCTTCCATTTGTTCTTTCCGCAATAAACCAATAGCTATCTGGCCATTCAAATTTAGAAGTATTGGATATTTGATCTTGTGTGAGTAGAGTCTCATAAGGAGTATTATCGAGTTCAACATAATAATTACTATCTGGGTAATAGCTTTCGCTTCGAATGTTATCTTCTTTTTTAATCATTTTATTAGAAATTTGAATTACATATATCTTAAAAACTAATAAGGCTAAATAGGGTTAGATTCTTCATTTCTTACCTTTAGATAAAAGATAATTCAAAAATATACCGCCAGAAACTAACAATACACCCATAGCTACAAAACCAAGAAAATCTATTATTGATTTATCAGTATTTATTTTTAAAAAAGTTAGAGCAAAAGCTATTGAAGGGCACAATAATATTGCTTTTGGAATAAGTGCCTGATTCCATTTCTTTATATCAGTATCTTCTTCATTTAATTCTTGATAAATCTCTTCTAGCTTTTTTATTTCGTCTTCCATTAAATAAGTAATAGACAAATCATTGCTCCAATACTAAAAATTAAACTCCACCCCTGCGAATTAATAGTCATTAAAATTACCGCTTACATTTAAAGAGTAAATAATTTTAAAATTTATGCTATAAGTGACTGCAAAGATTTATATCAAAATTCATGTCTATATTAGTTACTTCACCTTGTCCAGAGACCACAGTTGAAAAATTAGGAATCAAAAACTGGCCGATATGGACTTGTGACACAAGTTCTTTTGATTGGACTTATGCGGAAAAGGAGACTTGTCTCCTGCTTGAAGGTGAAGTAACAGTTACTCCCGAAGAGGGTAAACCTGTTAAGTTTAGCAAAGGGGACCTAGTTATATTCCCAGCAGGCATGAACTGTAGATGGGATGTTCATCAACCAGTACGAAAGCATTATCGTTTTGGTGATTAAGCAGCAAGACCTGGATAAATTCAAAATTTTTGTTGTCCATAGTTATTCTCTTAAACAAATTCCCCTTCTATTTTGTATTACTTGAATTCTGTAATTCCACTTAAAGAGTCGAATGTTTTTGAATAATAAGGGTGTAAACCAATTCGCCTAAAACATTTATGCAAATCTTTTTTAATTTGAAGATCGCCACCCCAGGAGAAAATGGTTTGCTTTGAAGTATTACTAATAGATGAATGAACAGATTTTTGTTTTAAATCCGCTGCAATATTTTAGAGAACTTTTATGCAATTATTTTTTTTCTTTTAGTGGATTAAATCTGATATCAAAGGAGACAACTATTCCAATACTTATAAAAAGTAAACCTATCACTATTTGTGGAGAAGGTAATATCATTTATCGATTCATCATATAAGTTAGAAAACCAGTGAAAGTTAGTAGCTTTACTCCAATGAAAAAAGGAAGATACTTTTTTGTTTTTTTTCCAAAAATCAGAACTTTGTTAAATGACTTTACTATCGTTTCCATTATATTTTAATAGATATTTGATATACTAACGAATTTTTTTTTTCTAAATGAGAGAAACATAATTAAGACCAAATATTGTTTTCAGGATCAGTTATTTGAATAGTTAGATTTAAAACGTA
>QCQN01000027.1 GCA_003212175.1 Prochlorococcus sp. AG-449-P16 | reverse complement strand
GATTACAGAAAAATTTATAAAAATCATCAATTTGCTTAGATAATCAACAAGAAATTGCGTTCCAGTTGGAAACCCTACATTTAATAACTCATTAATGGTTCAGTTATAGGTATAATCGACTGATACACAACGGTTTCACAAGAACTAAACGTTCTGGTCGATAGTTGAAAATCCGTTGAAAGTCTATATAACAACTCACCATGACTAATAAGTCGGAAACTCCACTAGAAAATAAGTCTTTAAAATGTCAGATATTAATATAGGCTTACTTGCGGAAAATCAAAACTTATCAGAATTTGAAATTACCGAAAATTTTTCTTGTGTAAGATTCTTAGACCAAAATAAAGAAAGATTTGAACTTGAATTTAACCTTGAAAAAGGAACCTCTTTTAATACTTTTTTCATTAGAAATAATGAGGAACTTTTTATTATTCATCCACCTGAAAAACAATATTTAAAAATATTTAATAAAGTTATTTCTAGATTTTGCGATCAATTTAAATTAGATAAAATCAACTTCATTTCTGGTCATATTAATCCCCAAATTATTGAAACTCTAAAAAATATAAGTACCCAATTTCAAAACACAACTATTACATGCTCTAATCCAGGTTATAAACTTATTAGCGAACTTTGGAATCAAAGAAATCCTAGCCTAGAAAACTTTAGTGAAATTCAATTGCCTAAAATAAACATAATCAAAAAAGAACTTAATTTAGAACTGGATAACATTTCACTAGAGTTAATTCCTATTCCAACAGCCCGCTGGCCTGGTGGCCTAATAATTTATGAACGTAATCATGAAATACTTCTTAGTGAAAAAATTTTTTCTGCACACATTGCATCAAAATATTGGTCTGAAACAAATCGAGTTAGTACAGAAATTGACAGAAAACATTTTTATGATTGCCTGATGGCACCAATGTCTAATCAAGTAGTATCAATAACTGAAAAAATTGTAGATTATGACATTAAAACTATTGCACCATTACATGGTCCCGCGATCGAATATAGCTTAAAAAGCTTTTTAAATGACTATATTAGATGGGGTGAGAATCTCTCAACAAATAATCCTAAGATCGCTCTGATATATGCAAGTGCATATGGAAATACTGCCTCAATAGGTGATGCATTGGCTAAAGGGATAAATAGAACCTCTGTAGAAGTTGAAAGTATTAATTGTGAATTTATACCTAATGATGTACTTGTAAAATCTATTCAAAATGCTGATGGATATCTAATAGGCTCACCCACATTAGGTGGTCACGCCCCAACTCCAATAGTCAGCGCACTAGGAACATTGTTAGCAGAGGGTAATAGAGATAAGCCAGTGGGAATTTTTGGGAGTTTTGGCTGGAGCGGCGAAGCTATAGATTTACTTGAAACAAAATTAAAAGACGGTGGTTTTAAGTTTGGTTTTGACCCGATAAGGATTAAATTCAGTCCAAATAAACCAAAGATTAAAGAGTTAGAAGAAATAGGAACTCACTTTGGAAGAAAAATTATAAAAAAAGCAAAGAAAAAACCCAGGAAATCAGATACTGGAATGATTACAAGCAAAACGGATCCAAAACTTCAGGCTCTTGGAAGAGTAATTGGTTCTCTTTGTGTCCTGACAGCCTCTAAAGGCAAAGATGAGAATAATATTAGAGGAGCTATGCTTGCATCATGGGTTAGTCAAGCAAGTTTTTCTCCGCCTGGGTTAAGTATTGCAGTAGCAAAAGATAGATCTGTAGAGTCTCTTCTGCAAATAGGAGATTCATTCGCATTAAATATTCTTAGTGAAAAAGATTTTAAAGAACCATTGAAAAGATTCACAAAACCCTTTGCACCTGGAGAAGATAGGTTTGAAGGAATAAATATTGAATTAACACCTAATGAACAGATAATCATTCCTGAATCACTCGCATGGTTAGATGCTTCTGTAAAAGAGAGAATGGAATGTGGGGATCATTGGGTAATTTATGCCGAAGTACAGCACGGCAATATACTAAAATCCGATAGTCTAACAGCAGTTCATCACCGCAAAACAGGTGCTAACTATTAAATTTATTTATCTAATTTATGACTGAAACAAACGATCTAATAATCATTACGGCTAGTTGTGGTAAAAATCTAGAACTTTCTGAAAAATTTCTTGAAAAAAGTAATGAACTTAAAATAAGTTCTGAAATTTTAGATCTTACCACTCTTGATATTCCATTATTTAATCCAAGAATTCACAGCAAAGAAAATATTCCAAATGAAATAGAAGAACTAAAAAAAAAGCTTTTTAAGATTGAAAGGTGGGTGATTTGTGCGCCTGAATATAATGGATCTATACCTCCCATTCTCTCCAACTTCATAGCATGGCTCTCTATTTCGGGAGATGACTTTAGGAATTTATTTAATGGTCAGCCGATTGCAATTGCAACATTTTCTGGTGGCATAGGGCTAGAACTGCTGACCTCATTACGCATTCAATTGGTGCATTTAGGAAGTCAAGTATTAGGGAGACAACTTTTGTCGTCATATAGCAAACCGATAGATACAAAAACTATAGAAGATATTATTCAAAGACTTCTACAAATGAAAAAGTTAAAAACTTAAACTTTTAAAAAGCATGGATTAAAATTATTTTTTTTCATTCCACGCTCTTAAAATTTCTCTAGCCATGGGGAGTGCATGTACAGCTCCTCCACCAGGCGTATTTTGGGCAAAAGCAACTATAAGCAACTCACTCTTTTCAGAGGGAGTAAAGCAAACGAACCAAGCATGATCTAAACCTCCTGCACCATCTTCAGCTGTTCCAGTTTTACCTGAAACTGGAGGTAAATTTGAAACTCCATAATTAATTGATACTCCTGTACCAGACTCAACTACTTTCCTAAGACCGCTTTTTATTAAAAAAATATTATTTGGATCAATACCAATTTTAATTCGTTGTTTATCTGAAAGAAATTCTCCATCTTTTTTAGATAAATGTGGAGTTACTAAATAACCCCCATTTGCAACAGCAGCATATGCCCTAGCTATTTGAATAGGCGTAACTTGAACGACAAATTGTCCAATCGACATACTTGCAATATCTTCTGGGAGCCAAGGAGTTCTTCCAGGCTTACCCCATCCTCTTCCTTCATCCGCCCACTCACTATTAGCTACTAATCCTATACTTTCTTGTTCGGAAATTTCAATCCCAGATAAAGAATTAAATCCAAGCTTGGTAGAGATCTCATAAATTTCATCAACCCCTACACCATATCCAACTTGATAAAAAAAAGTATTACTTGAAACTCTCAACGCATCCTCATAACCTATTAATCCAAAACCTAAATCATTGTGTTCCCTAAAACATTGACTCCCATAGGTTATACATGGTTTTGTCTCTAACATAGTATCAATAGGAAATTTACCACTCTCTAAGCCAGCTAAAGCAGTTACAATCTTCCATACACTTCCTGGATCATAAGCATTTAATGCCCTATTTAAAAGAGGTTTCTCAGGCGAATTAAATATCTTATTATATTCTTGTTCAGGCTTAAAATCCTTCGAGAAAAAATTTAAATCAAATGTAGGCTTACTTGCCATAGCTCTTATTGCTCCATCTCTTGGATCCATAACAATTATTGCACCAGCTTTTTTATCCTTTAGTACTTTTTCAGCAACTAATTGCAAATTTAGGTCTAAAGTCAACTCTATATCTCTTCCTTTTATTGAGGGCTTGATACCTAATGATTTTTGAAATTGACCTAAAGAATTTACTTCAATCATCTCACCTCCCCATTCGCCTCTTATAAATTCTTCATGAACATATTCAATACCAGTTCTACCAATCAAATCATTTAATTTATATCCTTTTTCAGATAGAAAATCATATTCTGAATCTGTAATTGGCTGAGTATATCCAATGACATGAGCTGCTAATGATTTATAGGGATAATTTCTAATTAATTTAGTTGCAATTTCAAACCCAAATAAAGTATTCTCATTCTCCTTAAATTTTATTAATTGATCTTCATTTAAGTCATCAATTAAAGTGACTGAGAATTTTTGTTTTTTAAGGCCATCAAAATATTTTTTTTGAAGTATTTCAACATCCATATCTAATAAATTGGTAATTTTCGATTTATATTTATCCCAGTCTCTTTCCTCTAAATATTGGGGTTTCATAATTAAGGAATATTTAATTCTACTATTTGCAAGAACAATTCCATTTTTATCAACTATTCTTCCACGAATCGGTTGCGATGCAATCAATCTAATTCTATTTTCATCTGACATTTTTTTATATGTTTCATGATTTAAAAGTTGCAAAAAAACCAATCTCACCAAGATTAATAAAAAACTAAAAGTTGCAATTAAATAAATAAACAGAGGTTGCTTATTTAATAATGGATTTTTATTATTTTTCAATTCTATCTATAGTTTTTTATTTGATTTTTCTAATATATCAATAATATCTTTAATACTTTTTAATTTTATGGCTAGCAAATCATAATCATCTAAATTATCTTCATTACTTTGTTGAGAGGAATCTATATCTTGAAAATTTAATTTATTATTCATAGATCTTAGCGTTCAGTTAAATCAATTGTAAATAAAAAATAGCAAGTATAGAAAAGATTAAATTCAAAATTAAGTTAAATTGATAAATCTAAATTTTGCTCAAAATAGGGATTACAACTATTTTTTGAAATGCCAAATGACCAACCAACAAATGAAGAAATAAAAATAACTATAACAATTGGCAAAAAAGCCTGTTGAGTATTTTCAAGACTTAACCATTCTTTCCAACTACTAATAAATCTTTCTCTTTGAAATTTTCTTTTTTCATTTGCTTCAGCTCTAGCCTTTTTTGCAAAAGATTTTGTAACCCATTTCTCAAAAGGAATTTTTTTAGTTATTGACATTTTTCTCTCAACTTCTAACAATTGACCTGAAGTCAGATAAGGATGAAAAGTACTAATAAGCTCAAGAGTTTTTAAAAACATTTCAATAGTTGCATCTTTTATCAACTTTTGATCTTGACTTAAATCAACCCAATCTATTTCTGGATAAAAGCGCTTTCTATTTAGATGAATTTGTTCTTCAGACATTTGACCAAGTTCTCTTAACCATCGATTTGTATTCTCATCAAATCTTCTCCAATATAAAAATGGATTTATAAAAATTGTCTTACCAGCAATTTTTACAACATCCTGTTGTAAATGGTTACTGAATTTATTATCAGTGATTTTCGACTTACTCAAATTTTAAAAATTTTTCTCTTACTAAAAGATTATCTTTTTTAAAAAATTTTTCCACCAAAATAAATATTATTTGTAGATTTGATTAATTGATTTTGAAAGCTGCCATCGTTTTTTTAAATAATTACAATATTCACAATTTAAAGATGGTTGAGGCATTTTATTATCTCTTAAAAGCTCAACCGTCTCTAATATTTTACTCTCCACCCATAGTGTAGAACAATCTAATTTTATATAGTGAAGTTCAAACTTAAGTTGATTATTGAAAAACTTTTCGTTTTTCTTCGCATTAAAATAGAGTAAGTATGCTTCTTTTGATACGTTAAATCCATTTTTCTTAAATAACCATTGATACATCTCTAGTTGCCTTTTATAAGCTTTCGCATAATCATATTTTTCAAAAGTTTCGTACCAGTTAAAATTATTTTTTGCCGTTGCTTTAACATCAACAATAATAAGATCACCATTCTTCTTTTCCCACACATCATCTACTGCTCCACCAAAATCATAGTTAAAAGAAGAAGATTTATATCTTATTCCTTTGTAATTACTTCTCCAGACATCTAAGTTTTTATGTTTAAAAGGAACGGCCTCTATTCCATTCTGAATAAATGAAGGATGCGGTTCTTGGATATCACGATAATGATCAAACTCATTTTTGCATAAATTATCTACAGCAATATTTAAGGTGAATGGTAACGATGGAGGCTTTATTTTATGTTTTTTTTCAAGCACACAACATCTTGGACAACTAATATATTTTTCAACAGTAGATCTACTTAATTTAATGAACTCATCCATAATTATTTTATATAAAAAAATTAAATTTTTTATTCCTTCTCAATAGTTCCAACCAATTTTGATACTTCAGAATGATAGGTATAATTGACTTCTTTGAAGTGGCAATTCCTTTGGAAAACCAATGTAAAAAAAGTTATCTCCATACTTTATGTTTTCTTTTTTTTCTAATATGATCTTATTGTAGATACATCTTTTTTAATTTCAACTTAAAATTAAAAATCTATTAGTTAATAAAAAATTCAAAAATGATAGGTTTCGGAAATAAATTTGAAAATAAAAAACGCAATACAAAAATAAAAATTGATAAAAATAAAGAAAAAATAATTAATCAAGCATTCTTATCTCACTCACAAGGAAATATTAAGGACGCTTTCAAAAATTACAAATATTGTATCGAGGCAGGAGTTAATGACGACAGAATTTTTTCTAATTGCGGACTTATATTGAAAAATTCAGGCAATTTAATACAAGCAGAAAAATTGCTCCGAAAAGCAATAGAAATTAATCCTAATTCCGATACTGCTCATACAAATCTTGGATCAATATTAAAAGATCTTAAAAAGTTTAATGAAGCAGAATTCTATCATCGAAAAGCAATAGAAATTAATCCTCATTTCAGTCTTGCATATATAAATCTAGGAAATGTTTTGAGAGAATTAAAAAAATTCCAAGAAGCTATAATAATGCTTCGTAAAGCAATAGAAATTGATCCCAAATCAAGTCTTGCCCATGCCAATCTGGGAGATATCCTGAAAAATAGGGGAGAATTAGCGGAAGCAAAAAAATTATTTCGAAAAGCAATAGAAATCAATCCATCATTCGTTCAAGCATTCTATGCACTATCAAAACTTTCTTTTGATAGCAATGATATAAGTTGGCAAAAATATTTACTTTCAAAAAAAATTTTAAGACAAAAGAATGAAAAAGAAAAAATTGAAATTTATTTCGCGAGATCAAATGTTCTACATAAAGAAAAAAGATATGAAGAAAGCGCTAAAAATTTACAAATTGCAAATCAGCTAAAACTTAAGATTTATCCTTCGAATATTGATAAATTGATAAATCAATCAAATTTATTACTAAACAAACTCAATACAAAAAAAAATTTTAAAAACGAGAAGAAATACCCTTGTAGTATTTTTATCGTAGGAATGCCAAGAAGTGGGACAACTTTAGTGGAATCAATTGTTAGTCTTAATAGAGAAGTACAAGATCTAGGAGAAATTAATATATTTGAAAAAGCATATCAAGAGAGCATAAAAAATAATCAAGAACTTTCTCTGACCGATTTATATTTCCAAAAAATAAAGAAACTAGGGATCAATTCCTCTATGACTACAAATAAATGGTTATATAATTATCTATACGCTGGAATTATTGCTAATCAAATCTCAAATTCAAAAATAATTTACTGTTTTAGGAACCCTTTAGATAATATTCTCTCCATCACAAGAGCAAATTTTTCAACTGGAAATGCCTATTCCTCATCATTAGTAGATTGCACCAAAGTTTATATAAATCAACACAAAGTTATGAACATTTATAAGAATGTATTTAGTTCAAGTATTTATGAAATGGATTACGATTTATTAGTTACTAATCCAGAACAAACAATTAAATCATTAATTAAATGGTTGGGATGGAAATGGAATGAACATTATTTATATCCTCATAAAAATCAAAGAACTGTTTTAACTGCAAGTGATGTGCAAATTCGATCTCCGATTAATCCAAGATCTATAGGAGGATGGAAAAACTACAAAAATATGCTAAAACCCGCAATCTCAATATTATCTACAACTGATCAATTTAAAGACCTAATCTCTTAAATAATTATAATTTCTATCAATGATCACATCAATAACTAGTAGAGAAAATAATTTTATACAATTTATCCTAAGAGACAAGCAAAAGGTTCCGTTTAAAGCGCTAATAAAACTGAACATCTCAAAAGTCTTAGTATCAGGTAATTAGATTTTGAGATTATATTCGTATAAAACCGATAGATCGAATTCATAACAAAATTTTTAAAGAATTTCTACTTTTACTAAGTAGTTCCATTGGTAGGTTCGATATTTTGACCCTTGAAAGAGACTAGTGTCACAAAAAAGTTGGATTAAATTTATCACAACTAATTTGGTTTCTAACGAGTATTTAATGAAAGCGATATGTAATTGTAATGCTCTTGAGAAATCAAACGATGCCTCATAAACTAATCACTATGTGTTACTAAGTTTTGATGTCCCTCGATATCAAGAAAAATAATTTATCTGTGAAAAGTCGATATCGTCCAGAGATTGATGGTCTAAGAGCATTTGCCATAGTCGCTGTAATTATCAATCACTTCAACAAAGAAATACTGCCAAATGGGTATCTGGGCGTTGATATATTTTTTGTTATCTCAGGATATGTCATAACATCATCTCTTTATCAAAGACCCAGTAAAAACTTCAAAGATTTCATCAGTGGATTTTATGAAAGAAGAATCAAGCGATTAGCTCCAGCACTTTCATTATTTGTATTGATTATTAGCATTGCAATCTGCTTATTCAA
Organism: Prochlorococcus sp. AG-449-P16; assembly: GCA_003212175.1. Classification (GTDB taxonomy): domain Bacteria; phylum Cyanobacteriota; class Cyanobacteriia; order PCC-6307; family Cyanobiaceae; genus Prochlorococcus_A. Next base: position 2,097 of record QCQN01000027.1, on the reverse strand, counting down.
TCAATTTCCAGGAGCATCTTTATGGACTGGTATTACATCATTATTCGGACTATCTAATCTCTACCTACTCAAAGAATCAACTGACTACTTTGCACATACAACAGAACTCAATGTCTTCGCGCATACATGGTCTCTTGGTGTGGAATGGCAGTTTTATATTCTTTTCCCTTGCCTGATATGGTTATCTGGATTTGGACGCCAAACTAAGAATGGTACTCGCAATTTATTTCTAATAATTTTAGCACTAACAATTGCTTCGTTGATTGGATTTATTTTTTTGTATCGACTCAACCAACCAGCAGCATATTTTCTTATGCCAACAAGATTTTGGGAGATGGCATCAGGATGTTTGGTTTTTATTGGATTTCATCAAAAAAAATCTATAGAAGAATTCCTTAAAAAGATACCACCGCTTTTAGTGTTGTTATTGATTATCGGAGTAATGTATTTGCCGAAGTATATGGCAACAGTATCAAATATTTCAGTAGTTGCTCTCTCCACATTACTTATCACATCTTTGAAAAAAGGAACAACAGCATATAAATTTTTCACTAATTCTAGGGTCGTTTATATAGGTCTAATTTCTTATTCCTTATACCTATGGCACTGGGGCGTTCTTTCAATTAGTCGTTGGACTATTGATATCCATTGGTGGTCAGTACCTTTTCAAATTGCACTGATGTTTGGTCTAGCAGTTACTTCTTATCAATGGATTGAAACACCACTTCGTAAAGGTAACTGGTTTAGGAAACGTTGGAAAACATTTGTAGCAGGAGGAGGAATATTGATTAGCCTTTCAGGTGGTCTTATCGCACTTGGGAAAATACTGAAAGGGCAAGTATATTTGGGAGAAAGGAGTAAAACTTTACACCCCAAGTTTATAAGAAGTGAAAAATGTCTTGAAAATATTATGTCAAAAGAAACTCATTGTTATTTTATTGAAAATAATAGTAAACAAACTCTATGGTTGCTCGGTGATAGTCATGCACAATCTCTTGCTTTAGCAGGAGAAGAATTAGCAAATACTCTTGGTATGAATTTGAAATTATATTCTGTTCAGGCAACTACATTTCCACCGGTTATGAAATATCGAAAATATGAAAAAGAAAACGATCTCCAGAAGTTAGATGATTTCAAGTTTATAAAAAAAGAACTTTATGAGCAAATAAAAGTTGGTGATATCATTTTATTATCAATGCGAATGCCATATCATTTCGGCGGAACTTATTATCAATATACACCTTCAGATTTTGTCTTTATAAGAGAAGATGGATCTTTTGCTTCTCAAGAAAATCATTTTGATGATTGGATTACTTCAATAATAAATCTTGCGAATATGGCACAAAAAAAAAGTGCAAAAATTATCATTCAAACTCCCATACCAGAATGGCAAGAAGAATTGAACAACTCATGTACAAAAAAAGAATGGTTCAATATATTGCAGAAAAAAAACTGTCAAATCGAAAGTAAATTTTTTATAGACGAAGAAACAGGCCTTTACAATCATATATTTGAGAATTTGAATCGATTAGCAAGTTCTCATGAGAATATTTATCTTTTTGACATCTATAGAGTTATCTGCCCTGAAAGCATATGTAGTTTTACAGAAAATGGTATTGATATTTATGCTGATGATGATCATCTCTCATATGAATGGGCAAAATATTATCTCGCGCCTAAGATTTATAAATTCATCAAGGATATACAAACTATAGATAAGTGAACTTATATATTTTTTGAAAAAATATTGAATGCACCAATCTAATATTTCATTGTGGAGACACTTCAAAATTCAATGTGTGATCATTCCTATCACCTGGTATCCCTTTTTAAAAAAGGGGTTACATGAAAAATCAACTCCTAGAAACTAGGCTCACTCTATAGTACCGAGAAATAAGGCAGTCATAAACGTAGTGATATCAATATGTTTGAACCCATAACAACTCACATTTTCCTGAGGGAAACCTGAGGGAAACCTCTTTTGAGGCAGGTTGTATTTAAGAAAAACTCAAAATTAATTACTCAGTCACAGTAAATTAAACAATTCTGATTCGTTGGATTTTCTCTACATTCTTTCTCCCAAAAGTTTTGAAACTC
>QCQN01000026.1 GCA_003212175.1 Prochlorococcus sp. AG-449-P16 | reverse complement strand
ATTCATAAGGTGTTAATCGAGATAGTGTTTTAATAGAGCCTATTCCGCAATGTAAAAGTAGATATGCTTCATTTGGAGAAATTGCAAGTTCCTTTATAAAAATAGCAATTGCTCTGATTTTTTTTAAATTATTTGTAGTACATAGTGGAGAAATCCTTAGAATGTAGTTTATATCTGAATCTGAGAGGTGACTCAGTTTTTCAATGTCTCTTAGATTTTGTTCATTAAAATAATACTTCTCATGTCTAAAATTTGCCGGTAAAAAATCTAAAAATTTTAAAGATGCCATATCTTTTAGATTAATTCATTTTGACAGTTGTTTGGGCTTCCCCAATTATTACAGGTTTACTTACGTCGTTTGAAATTTTTTCAAGTTTTCTTATCTTGATTTTTACATTTGCACCCGCCCTACTTCCTTTTCGAAGGTTTTCTTGTAATTGTTCTAAAGAGGGCTGAATTGAGTCTTGAGGAAAGTCCTCTTCAGCTTTGGCAATAACCAAATCGAATCCGTTGTCATAAACAATGGGAAGATATTTTGCACCTTCTATTACTACGTTTTCACTATAACTTTGTATAAATGCCCAACTACTCAAAGAAAGTAATAATGAGAATATGGTTGCTCCTATTATGCGGAATTTAAAACCAAAATTAAAAATAAAAGCAATTAAAGTACCCATTAAAAGTACTATTCCAAGGAATCCAAAAATTTTTGGTGTATTCTCTAATAGTTCAAAAAAAGACATTTAGTGGCTTTGACCTGATTAATTTCTTATATTTTGTAAGCCTACTCTATTTTTGGGTTCTAACTTGAAAAAAATTAGATCTCTAAATTTAAATACAAAAATTTTGTTCGTGGGAATCCTCATGTCCTTCGGTTTTTTAGGCACCTTTGTGTTAAACAACTTTTTGAAAGAAACTTATAATTCAAGGAAATCAGAAATTGAAGAAAAAATTGAGAATTTTTTAAATAAAAAGGTCGATTTAGGTGATTATTCCGGGATTAGATTTCTAGGTATTTCTTTAGGGAATTCAACAATTATTGATAAAAAAAATATAAATTCTAAAATAAAAGCAAAAAATGTCTTTATAGGCATTATGCCCATAAAGTCATTTTTAAATCAAAAATTGATTGTTAATATAAGGCCTGCTAAAACTGAAATTAATATTGACAGAGATTTTTTTAAAAGGGGTAGATTTGATATAAAAAAGCAAAGCTCAAAAAAAACAAAATATAAATATGATTTAAATTTTTACTTAGACAAATATGCAATTTTAAATATAAATAATTCTGGATTTAGTACAAAAGTTAAAGGTAATGTTACTTACAATTCTAGGGACAGGCATATAATTGCAAATTTAAAATTTAACAATAATGGAAAAGGCTTTTTGAAGTTGAATTTTAATAAAAAATTCAATAAGGACTTTTTTAGGCTGGAAGTATTTTCTAGAGGACTAGATGTCGGAGGCTCTGAATATAAAATAGGCAATAGAAAAATTACTTTTAGACAAGGTAAGTTTAAATCAGACTTTAAATTTTACCAATTATCAAACCAAACATACTGTAAAGGAAGATTTTCTTTTACTAAATTCGCTATAAAGCCTGATGATTTTTCAGAGAGTATAAATTTAGATTCAAATAGGTTTTTTTGTAAAGATAATAATTTAATAGGAAATTCAAAAAATCTTAATTATGGAACTTTAACTTCAAATTTTCTTTTAAATATTCCATTAAATAAGTTTTCAAATAATATTAATCTAAAAGGAAGTATTGGATATATTAATAGTCTTAATCCAGATATTAAGTTATCAGGAAATATTCCATATTGGTTTGACAAAAGAGGTATTAATTTTGGAAATATAGATTCAAGTTTTGATATAAATAGAACTCAATTATCTAACTTAAATATTTTTAGAAAAAACAGTATTAGAGGTTTTATTACTGCGAAAGGAGAACTAACAGGAAAAATAAGTGATCCCGATATAGCAATTAATTTCAATGTTGATTATCCGAGTTATAAAGGGATTCGTATTAGAGAAATATGGGAAGGAGAGATTAAGAATGAAAATAATCAATTTATTTTAAATATGAAAAACAGATATTCTCCTATTCCATCTTTTCTTTCAATAAATTATAACTCTGAGTTTAGGCTAGATAATTTAACTTTTAGCAGAGTTTTTAATTCTAATAAGGGAAGCATAGAAATAGTTAAAGAGGATGATAGTTATTTATGGAGTGCTAATAATTTCCCCCTGGATGAACTTGAATTATCTTTAAGCAATAATCAATTTGATAGAATTAGTGGCCTTATTAATGGAACAGGGAATATTTCTCCAGACCAGTCTTATCTTGATGGCCGACTAGCTTGGAGTTTAGGTAAATATAGGAATATTAAGTTAGCCAATTCCTTATTTGATTTTATCCTTGAAAATAATTCTCTTAATATTAATTCTTCTTTATATCCAATTGATGGAGGGATGATTGAAATAGAATACAATGATAAAAAAAATAATTTAATTAATTTAGACTTTAAAGATATAAGTACAAGTTGGACTATAATTACAGCTGTTGATATATTTAATTTTGATAATAAAAAAGTTTTACCAACAAGAAAGTCTAATATCCTAGATGATTTGGAAATAAATAAGGATAATCTTTCGTTTAAACAGAGGATAAAATTTATAGATGAATTTTTTGAAAATAATATTGTATTGGAGGATAAATTTAACTTACAAAAATATTTCAGCAAATTTCAAAGTCGATACAATGCAAAATTGACTATTGAAGGTGATAATCCACTTAACTATAAATTAAAGGCAAAAATAAATGGATATCTTGATGTCTTAAACGGTAAGCCCAAAAATAAAAAAGATGAATTTGCTGTTGATTTACAAGGAGGTTTATTAAGAGGTAAAGGTTCCATAATAATTAAAAAACTGCCATTAAGTGCTGCAAATATTTTTTTAAATAAATCAAGGGATTTTAATGGAGGTTTGGATATGAATTTATCTTATAACCTTGATACAAAATCATTCTCAAGTGATATCTCTTCAAATAATTCTTCAATAAAAAATAAAAAAATATTTATTGATAAAGGCTTAGTTAAATTCACTGATTCTATTTTTGATATTGACTTTTCTCTGCTATTAGATGACTCAGAAAGATCGATTAATGTTCAAGGCTACATACCAATAAACAAAGAGGAAAATTTAGATTTAAGATTAACTGGAAATGGACAATTTATTGAGTTGATAGATATTTTTGCTGATGAGTACTTCACATTTAAAGAAGGTGAAGTAAACATTAGAATGATAATTAATGGAACTATAAATAGACCTATATTAAATGGATTTGTAGTCATTAAAGATTCTGAAATTGATATTTATGAAGGCATAATTAAAGATATTAATGGTTTGATTTTATTTGATTTTGATTATTTAGAGATTAAAAATCTTCAAGCAAAATCTGAAAATTCTGGAAATATTTTAATAAGAGGTTCTTTACCTTTTTACAGCAAAAATGATTTTGGAGAAAATGAGATTAATCTTTTGACGAATAATTTTAAAATTAAAACAGATAATATAAATTTCACAATAGATTCTGATTTTGACCTAGGTGGATCATTTGAAAACCCAGTTTTAGGTGGTAATTTAGTTGTTAAAAAGGGATTTATTAATTTTAATAATGCAAAAAAAATTAATAAAAGAGATAGTATTTATCAACAAAAACCAGACAAAAAAGATTGGCCAGAACTATATTGGAATAATAAAAAGAATATCGAAATAATTTCAAATGAAACAATTTTGAATTCAGTCCTTCTGGGAGAGACTTTGCCAAATTATTTAGATAACTTAAGTTTTAATAATCTAAAATTAAAACTTGGTCCAGATTTTAAACTTCAATATTCAGATATAGTCCAAGCATATTTAGATACGAAATTAGATCTTAATATAAATGGTGGGATAGGAAAGGATTTAAATGCTAGAGGTCTTATTTATTTAAAAAAAGGCAGAGCAAATCTATATACAACCCCATTTAAACTAGATAAAAATAAAGATAATTATATTTTATTTGCATCAAGAAGTGGCGTGGTTCCATTTATTAATTTTTCTCTAGTTAGCAAAGTTCCAGATTCTATTATACCTATACGAGAAAATAATCAGGATACAAATATTTCAGGTGATCTTGATACAGATGCTAATTTAAGTAATTTTGGTGCATTTGGAATTGGTAATACAAGACTTATAAAAATAGAGGCTTCTTATGAGGGGTTTTTAGATCAATTATCTTTTGAAGATGAAAATAAAAGAATCCAGTTAAGGAGTACTCCGAGTTATAATAGATCACAAATTATTGGTTTAATTGGAGGCAACTCAGCGAATTTAATTAATAGAGCTTTTATTTCTCAACTTAATAATGCAGACGCTTTTAGTGAAAGATTTCAGTTATCTTTATATCCAGCTTTAATAGAAAATAATGATTCTTTAAATAATGTTTTTTCTAAAGAAAATTTAGAGATAGAAAGTGACGGTCAATCATCCTCTAATGAGGAACTCTCTTCCCAAGCTTGGGTAGCCGAAATAGGTCTTGATATTACAGATCAGATTAACTTCGCTTTTCAAACTGTGCCTGGAAGAGATGACTTGCCTCCTCTTGGGATTTTGACTTTTCAGGCTAATCCCAATTTAGAATTATTAGGTGCCTTTGACTCTAATGGGGACTGGAGTAGTCAAGTTCAATTATTTTTTAGATACTAAATATAAAAGAAATTTTGTTTAAAGAATGGTTAATTTGAATTATTATTAAAATAATTAAAACCTATTATGGATAACAAATTTGAAGTTCCAGAACCAGGAAATGATCTACTAGAAAAAGCTGATCAAGTTCGTATTGCATCCATAAAAGTAAGTCAGACTGAAAATGATAATAGAATTAAAGCCTTAAATTTTATGGCTGATTTCCTAGAAAAAAATACTAATGAAATCATTGAGGCTAATAATGAGGATTACATAAGAGCAGAAAAGAAAGGTATCTCAAAGGCTTTATTGTCTAGATTAAAGTTACCAAAAGAAAAATTAAATTTAGGTATTGAAGGCGTAAGAAAGGTTGGAGATTTGATTGATCCTGTAAATCATGTCCAAATCAGAAGAGAGCTTTCTGAGGGGCTGATCTTAGAAAGAAAAACTGTGCCAATAGGTGTCTTAGGGGTTATTTTTGAATCCAGACCTGATGCTGTTATGCAAATTAGTTCTTTAGCAATTAGATCAGGTAATGGAGTAATACTTAAGGGAGGTAGTGAAGCAAATTTCACAAATTCCGCAATAGTTGAAGCACTACAACAGGGGTTACATGAATCAGGTCTTGATAGAAATGCAATATGCTTGCTCACAAACAGAAAAGATAGTATGTCAATGCTAAAACTTGATAAATATATTAATTTAATAATTCCAAGAGGAAGTAATGAGTTGGTTCAATTTATTCAGGCTAATACAAGAATTCCTGTGCTAGGTCATGCTGATGGAATTTGTCATTTGTTTATAGATTATGAGGCAAATCTTGAGATGGCATTATCAGTTGCTCTAGACAGTAAGATTCAATATCCTGCAGCATGTAATGCTATTGAAACTTTATTAGTGCATAAAGATATTGCATCAGTTTTTCTTGAAAAGGCGATACCTTTGTTTAATTCTAATGATGTTAAATTAATTGGAGATAAAAGATCTGTTGAATTAGGCGTAAAGTACGAGGCTAGTCAAGAAGACTGGCAAACTGAATATTTAGATTTAATTTTATCTATAAAAATTGTTGACGATATTGAAGAAGCTATCACTCATATTCAGAAATTTAGTTCGAGACATACCGATGGAATAATTACTGAGAATTTTAATTCTGCTAATAAATTTATGAATTCAGTTGATAGTTCAGGTGTTTTCCATAATTGCTCTACAAGATTTGCAGATGGCTTTAGATATGGATTCGGAGCTGAAGTTGGGATATCTACGCAAACTCTTCCCCCAAGGGGACCTGTAGGCTTGGAGGGTTTGGTTACATATAAATATTTCCTAAAAGGAAATGGAAATATAGTTGAAGATTTTTCAACTGGAAATGCTTTCTATACTCATAAGGATCTGTAAATTTCTTGAAGATGGAAACATTTTTAAAAATTGAGAATATTCAACTTTGGGCTAGAGTTGGTGTCCTTGATGAAGAAAGGAGATTAGGACAATTATTTAGTTTGGATATTTTTTTGTGGACTGATTTTGAAAAGTGTACGGAAAATGATGATATAAAAAAAACAGTTGACTATTCAAAATTAGTTAAAATTTTAAAAGATCAATCAAAAAAAATATATTGTTTCACAATCGAAAAATATTCAAACGAAATTTTAGAAATCATTGCTCACGAATTTAAGCTCACTAAAATAAAAATTATTTTGACAAAATGCAATCCTCCAATTACAGGTTTTGATGGGAAGGTGTCAATAGTAAGAATTCTTGAGAATAATTAAAAGTATTGGAAAAAAGAAATCCCATTATATTGATTCATGGTCTTTGGAATACTTCAAGCATTTTTTCCTCTATTACCTCCAAACTTGATGATCTTGGAATTGAATATTTTGCTCCAACTATTAAGCATTCATATGGAATGACTTCAATTATTGATTTGACTAATACATTAAACAAATTAATTATAGAGAAATATGGTTTAGAAAAAGAATTAGATATTTTGGGATTCTCTATGGGAGGAATAATTGGTAGGTATTGGATTCAAAAATTTAATGGTTATAAAAGAACAAGAAGATTTATGTCTATAGGTTCCCCTCACAAAGGAACCTTAATTGCGCAATTAGTACCTAAATATCCTTTTAGAGGAATATCAGAAATGAAAGTAAATAGTAAGTTTTTGAAAGAACTGGCAAAGAATGATTTTTTTCTTGATGAAATCGAGTGTGTAAACTTCTTTACTTATTGGGATTTAATGGTTTTCCCTAGCTGGTGGACTAATTTAAATTTTGGAAAAAAAATATCAGTAAAAGTATATAAACATAGGAATCTTGTGAGAAATCAATCTGTAGTTGAAAAAATAATAGGTGAAATTATTATGTAGCTCTAGATAGACCCAAGTGCCTTATTAAGGAGTCTGTTTGTGGTTCTCTTCCTCTGAATAATTTGAATATTTCTAAAGGAGGTAAGCTCCCGCCCAAGCTAAGTATTGTATCTTTAAATTTTTTTCCGATTAACATTAAATTTTCAGAATTCTCTAGATCAGCTTCTTCGAACATAGAAAAGGCATCAGAACTTAGAACCTCAGCCCATTTATATGAGTAATATCCTGCAGAATATCCGCCTGCAAATATATGACTGAAACAACAAAGAAATTTATCTTCTGGTATTGGAGCAATAACAGTAGTTCGTTTCGCAATTTCTCTTCTTATTTCATCTGCTGTTTTACCTTCGTTTTCATGAAGACTACTGTGTAATCTGATGTCAGTAATTGCAAAATGTAGTTGTCTAAGAGTAGCCATGCCACAATTAAAAGTTCTATTCTTTAGGAGCTTTTCAAAATTCTCATCGGATAATTTTTCTCCTGTTTTATAGTGCCTGGCAATATTCAATAATGTATTTTTATGAAAACACCAGTTTTCCATAAATTGACTTGGAAGTTCGACTGCATCCCATTCAACATTATTGATGCCAGCTGCTTGAGGAAGATTTACAGTGGTAAGCATGTGTTGAAGACCATGCCCAAATTCGTGGAATAATGTCTGAACTTCTTCAAAACTCATTAAACTAGGTTTATCTTTTGATGGTGGAGTTTGATTACATACAAGATAAGCCACTGGGAGGATCTTTTTGCCAACATTATTTTTATTCAAGCATTCATCCATCCAAGCCCCTCCTCTCTTTGATTCTGGCCGAGAATATGGATCGAGGTAAAAAGAAGCTATTTTGTTATCTTCTTTATTGAGTATATTAAAAAATAATACGTCATCATTCCACAGAGGTGCTTCATCGGTTGCCTCAACTACTTTAATTTCAAAAAGCTTTTCGCTTAGTTTAAATAAACCTTTCAAAACATCATTTAGAGGAAACCAAGGTCTCAAAGACTCTTGATCTAAGTTGAACTTTTCCTTTCTAAGAAGTTCAGACCAATAACTAATATCCCATGGCTCGATATTCTGCGATTTTGGAAACCCATTAGCTTTAGAAAACTTATCAAGAATTTTTAATTCAATTTTTGCGGTTTTGAATGCTGGTTCTCTCAATTCTTCTAAAAGGTTTTCAACATTTTTAATTTCTTTCGCCATTTTTGTAGATAAACTAAATTCTGCCCAATTTTTATAACCTAGAAGATTAGCCTGTTTAGTTCTAAGAGATAATATTTCTTCAATGATTTGACAATTATTTTTTTCTCCTTGAGACGCTCTGCCAACGAATGCCTTATATAGTTTTTCTCTAAGGTTGCGGTTGGTGGCATATGTCATAAACGATGTATAAGTTGGAATATCTAGACTTAATTTCCAAGGTCCATTTTCAATATCAACTTCTCCATCTTTTTTAAAGTGATTGTGAGCAGAAATTGCCATCAATTCAAGTACTCGTTCAGGAATACCATCGACTTCATAATTTTTATCCAATATCAAAAACCATTCATTAGTGGCATCAAGAACATTGTTGCTAAAGTTTGTTGATAGCTTTCCAAGCTTTTCTGCTATATTGTTGAATTCTTCTTGATCATTTTTTTTGAGTGAAATTCCTCTATGTTGCATCTCAAGGATTTCTTTATCTAAAATTCTGTTCTTGATTTGATCAAAGTTACTTGTCTCTTTGAGCTTGACTAATGAATTGTAAATTATCTTACTTTGCCCGAATTTGTTACTCAAGCTGATTATCTCGGGGAGAAATTTTGAATAAATATCTCTAAGACTTTCAGAATTATTTACTGCATTAAGGTGACTTATTACTCCCCAACTCCATCTAAGATTTTCATTTATTTCATTTAGAGGAGTTATTACTTTGTCCCAATTCAAATCATTTTGAATCAAAAGATTAGACAAATTTTTCTCTATTTTTTTAAAATCTTGGGCAATGTTATCTAGTACTACCGGAAATTGTTTATTGATATTTTCTGGAGTAAATTTTTTAAATTCTGGTAATTGTCCATATTTAAAAATTGAAGTATCCATTTATTAAAATGATTTAACTAACTAATATTGGTATTAATCCTACTAACTTAGCTAAAGTTAGCTGCTGACTGAGAGCATTGGTTGAAGATTCGTATAAATTTATAGCAATTTTCGGCCAAAATCCTATAACTAAAGTAGGCAGCAATAAACTGAAACCAATTGTCAGTTCTCTACCATTCATCTCTTTAACTGTAGCTAGTGCAGGAATTCTAGGTCCAAAGAATACTCTTCTACACATTGATAGTAGATATATTGGTGTTAGGACTAAACCGATAGCTGCTATAAGAATCGTGATTGATCTAAAAAGAGAGCTGAAGCCTTCTTGACTAGTGATACCTAAAAATACTGTTATTTCACTAATAAAACCACTCATACCAGGCAGTGCTAGGGAGGCTAAGGAGCTTGCTAAGAAAAAGGCAAAAGTTATTGGTAAGACCTTTGCTAAACCGCCCATATTTGGTATTGAAAGGGTATTTGTTCTTTCATAGAAAGAGCCAGTAACAAAAAACATAGCTGCAGCAATAAGTCCGTGACTGATCATTTGGAGCATTGCTCCGCTTATTCCTAAAGCATCAACTGCACCAATTCCTAATAAAACGAAGCCCATATGACTTACTGAGCTACATGCAATTCGCCTTTTGACATTATCTTGTGCAAAAGCATTTAGTGCTCCATAGATTATATTAATGATCCCAAGAATAATTAATGCAGGTGCAATTTGTAGATGTACTTCAGGTAGTATTTGAACATTGAATCTTAAGAGAGCGTAGCCTCCCATTTTTAAAAGTATTCCAGCCAGTAACATTGAAACAGGTGCATTAGCCTCTCCATGCGCATCTGGTAACCAAGTATGTAAAGGAAAGATAGGAAGTTTTACTCCAAAACCAATTAAAAACCCAAGATAAGACAATAATGCAAGGCTACCTGTTACGTGTTTATTTGTTAAATCGGTAATATTTAAAGAAAATGTATCACCGCTCAAGGCGAGTGCTAAACCACTTATGAGTATTAATAGAGAAGCTAAAGCTGTATAAAGAATAAATTTAGTGGCCGCATATAATTTCTTTTTCCCTCCCCAAATTGCAATAAGAAGATATACCGGAACCAATTCAAGTTCCCAGGCTAAGAAAAATAATAGAAAATCTTGAGAGAGGAAAACTAATGCCTGTGCTGATGCTTGGACTAATAAAAGAGCAAAATATAAATTAGATTTTTTCTTAATTTTCCAACTTGCTGCAGCTGATAAAAATGTAATTAACCCACTCAGAGCCACTAAAGGGGCAGATAACCCATCTACACCAAGAGACCACTCTAAGCCTATTGAAGGCAACCAAGAAACTCGTTCTACCAGTTGCAAAGAGCTATCAGTGGTATTAAATTTTTGGAAAAGGACTCCTATTATTAGTAAAAAATCTACAAGTAAGAAACTTAATGAGATATTTCTAGGGAGCGTATTATCTTCTCCTTCCTTTGAACTCAAGAAAGGCATTATTAATGCCCCAATTAAAGGCAGTAAAACAATAGATGATAGAAAAGGAAAAGATTCTAAATTCATTTATGAGATGAATAATTTTTTAATTCTAGTTGAAGTTGCTCTAGCTTGAGACTATAACATTAAAAATGCCTAAGTAAAACTACTTACCAGAGATAGTTCTAAACTCACTTCCTTTTGTCTGGACATTAAGAAATGGCGCTCTACTTGCTACACCTGCCTTTTCCCATGCTTTTACCATGGCTTGACTTACAAATTTGCCATTTTCTTTTTTACACAAAGCTAAGATACTTGGACCAGCACCACTTATTGCGCAACCTAAAGCACCCGATTGTAACGCTGCATCTTTAACTTCTAGGCCACCTTTAATAAGTTTCCATCTGTATGGTTCATGTAACTTATCAAACATCCCTTCTTTAATTAGTTCATCATTCCCTGTCTTCAATCCGTTTAGTAATAAAGTAAGAGCTCCCATATTTGTAACTGCGTCAGAGATAGGAACATTCTTAGGCATTACTCTTCTCGCTTCACTTGTACTTAGGCGAATAGCAGGAATAGCAACTACTGCTTTAATGGAATCATGCCATTCACACCTTATAATTCTCCATCTATGAGAAGATGACCTAGCTGTTAGACAAAGGCCACCTAAAAGTGAAGGTACAACATTATCAGGGTGACCTTCAATATCAATTGCCAGTTCCAAAAGCTTTTCTTTGGGAAGAGGACAATCCATTATTGCATTTGCTCCTATAAGTCCTGCCACTATTGCGGTAGCACTACTACCTAAGCCGCGTGCAGGAGGTACTGCTAGTTTAACTCTCGCTTCAAGTGCAAAAGGAGTGATCTTTGCACTCTCCCATACTTTTTGCGCAGCTCGAAAAACCAAATTTTCGGGACCTCCTCTTAAGTGATTTCCATCAGTACTCTCCATTATCAAGTCAAATCTATCTCCACCCCCATCTATTCTCGTAAATATAAATTCATTATATAAATCTAATGCTGCACCAAGGCAGTCGAATCCAGGTCCTAGATTTGCAGTTGTAGAGGGAACTTTTACTATTATTTTTTTTCCTACTTCTGGAGATGACATATAAAGAATTATCCTATTTGTGAAAGTATTTTTGCTCTGCAGGCTGCACTAAAAAGCCCAAACTCTTCATCTAAAATTACTTTCACAGGTATATTTTTAAGAATATCTTTTAATCTTCCTTTGTCTAAAAATTGTTTCATAAATAACTCTGATTTAAAGTTTTTGAAATGTTTTGCAGCAGTCCCTCCTGAAATCCATAGTCCTCCAAAACATAATTCATGAAGTGCAACATCTCCCAATAAAGAGGCGTAAGCATCTAACCATATCCTTTCTACTTCAATCATTATGGGATCACCCTGATCAGAAAGATTACAAATTTTTTCAGGAAGTTCTTTTCTTAGCGTATCAGACATTTTTAATTTCTTTAAATATTTTTGCAGAGGATGGTTCTCGGCATCAGGTTTGCTAAGTCTCCATTCGGCTATCCTTGATAACCCAGTTCCACTAATAATTCTTTCACAAGATATCCTTTCAACTTTTAAAGAATTTTTGAGCCAAATCTTTAATTCCCATTCTATTTGTGACTTTGGCGAGTATTCAACATGACCACCTTCACTAGCTAAAACTTTTACTTTATTTCCAAAT
>QCQN01000025.1 GCA_003212175.1 Prochlorococcus sp. AG-449-P16 | reverse complement strand
AAAAACTAAATTGTGATCTTGTCAAGCATCAATACATCTTGGACTTGAATTGTATCTCTTTTATCTTGATCTTCAATAAATTTGTAAGACTCAATTTCAGCTTGAATTTTTCTCTTGTAAACTCCCTTTATATAGTCGATTTCTCTGATCTCTTTATTCAAAATTGAGAATGGTGATCTTTTTAAATTCATAACTATCTCCTATTAAAAGATTGGGTTAACTCCAGTTTTTATCAGATTCAACAAAGCTATCCAATGTTTGCTGATTCCTGATTTCTTCCTCAAGAATTTCTTCTGATGATCTTTTTTCAATCTCAGCTTTATGATCTTCTTTAAGTGTTGATTTGGTAGACATTTGATGATGCCGTTTACCTTAATGTTCTAACTAACCCGGCCGGTCAACTGACTATTAAATATGTACGGTTTGAGGCACTCACTTATACGGATAATGGATCAACAATTTAATTTAAATATGGTTAAAATGCTCATAATTTATTTGCTAATAATTTAAATATTTGGCTGTCAAATTATTTCTAGACAAGGCTGTGATTTATTTTAAGTCCCCTTTTTTGCCAATTTTCTTACTGTAATGGGATAATTTAATTGATTGACAGTCGATCTAAACCGGAGGGAATAAACCCCCCTCTTTTTTCTTATATTTCATTTTTGATTAATGGGAACAGAAAATTCTCAAATAACAGAAAAGGAAGCTTTGGTTATCTATGCGAGAATGCTCCACACTCTCGATTCATCTGAGTTTGAATCGTTTTTGGCAGAAGACTTCTCATATTCCTCACAAAAAGTCTTAACTGATATTAACTCAAAAAATGAATTCATTGACTATATCAGACCAAAACTTGAAGCAATAAAAAAATCTAATAGTCCTGTTTATGCCGAATTAGGTATCTGCCAGGCTTATGGTCATACCGATTGCCTCATCATGAGTCAAGGCGATAAATCTAATCTACTTGGAGTTGCTTTTGCTTCTGTAGATCAAGGGAAAATATCTGGTCTTTCCTTATGTATTGTCCCGACTCCTGATTCGGCTGAGCGAAGTGGAATTTATCCTGGACTTCAGTCGAATTGAATAATACAAAAATACTTCTTGCGGACATTTATTTCATCTGGCAATATTAGTAACCGACTCCAAAATTGGCACATCAAAATAAGATGTTTCCCTTAATGGCCAGATAGAACTGAAGGAATAAAAGTCAGGGATTTTTCTAATATTTTTCTTTCAGTTCAGCTGTTAAAAAGTTCCTACACAAATACTTATAGACAATGAAAATTATCAAGAAACTAAGGTCGCTGTCAAGCGATTCTTTGAGCGTTATACGTCGCACCCCGCCACTTGTTTTCGCAATGGCCGTCTTATCTCTCGGGGGATTTATAGGCGCCTCCACGGTCCTTGTAAGAGGGTTCAGAATGGTTGAGAATTCCATCACTGTTACTGGTGCAAGTACTGAAAGTTTTGAGAGTGATATTGCGAAATGGTCTGTTCAGGTGAGGGCAACAGGAAAAACTCAGATCGACTCATTCAATAAGCATAAAGAGTCAATGAAAAAGACTATGAATTTTCTCAAGGCCAATGGAATTGAAGATGGTATAAAACAGGAAGTTTATCTTGGACCGGCGAGCATCAAAGAATATGAAACTAAGCATCCCAAGACTAATGAAATAATAAGAACCGAATGGATTACCTATCAAAGTATTGAAATCCAGACTAATGATGTTCATCGAATTCAAAAGACCCACAGTAAGATAACTGAACTTCTTGGTGATGGAGTTTTTGTGAGACCAAGCTCGCCAGAATTCACATATTCAAAGCTTGCTGATAAAAGAGTTGATATGCTCGCCAAGGCTGCAAAGGATGCACGAATCAGAGCTGAGGCTATTGCGCTTCAGGCAGGATCTGAGGTGGGCGGTCTGAAGAAAGTAAACACTGGCGTTTTTCAGATTACAGTACCAAACTCTACAAGAGTCAGCAGCTGGGGCTCTTATGATACCACCACTATTAAGAAAGATATTACTGCTGTTATGGGAGTGACTTTCGCGGTTAAGTGATGACTCAGTTGGTCTTCTTTTTGCCTTTAAGAATCATAAGTAAAGGCAGACCAATAAGCATCAAACTACCATCAATTAATAAAAAGGTATTTAGATTCATTTATCCAATCCTTAGGGGTTATCCCAGTTGAGGGGTATCCCTTTTTTAACTGGTTCTTTTTTCATATCATTCATCTCTTTTCTGATTTTGTTGTAGTAGGCCAACTCTTCTGGATCATCAGAACCAAGACCATAATTCATTGTCGCTGCAAGATATATTCTGTGCATCCTGTATGACGTTAGCGGCATTACAAAGAAAATCTTTTATTTAGGTTATTTAATTTTAATATAAAACTTTTTTAATTACTTCTCCCAAAATAATAGAGAAATCTGGTGGTACCGCATTCCCAAGCATTTTGAATTTATCAGTTCTACTCCCTTTAAAAACATAGTCATCAGGAAATGTCATCAATCTGGCTGCTTCTCTGACAGTTATGGACCTTCCCTGAGTTGGATCTGGATGAATATGCCTAAGTCCATCTTTATGAAGATGTGCAGGAATTGTATTGCTTGGTTTGTCCCATTTAAGAACATTATATTTGTGAACCGAAGATGATTTTGCTGTATATTTTTCATATATTTTTTTTAGGGAATCAATAGATTTGAATTCATTTCTACCACTCTCAATATCTTTTGCGAGAATTTGAAAAATTTTAATATCTCTTTCATTATGAAACCTTGGTTCATGCTCACTAAAGGAACTTTCTACTTTGTGAGAAATTCTATTGATTGATCTAATGGGCTTTATTTTTGGCAAGTCTCCAATCGCATCCTTTACAGTTTTGATTTGTTTTTTATTCTTTCTCATTTCTCTATAAAAAGAATCTATTTTATTTTTTGTATTACTGTAAAGATTTTTATTAACGCCGAAAATAATAACTCTTTTTCTTTTCTGTGGGACTCCATATTCAGACATATCAAAAACACAATCCTTTAAATTTGTATTTATTGCATATCCTGATTCATCAAAACTTTTGGTAAGTTCAGAAATTAAATCGATACCATATGGTTTTGCAGAGAGCATTCCTAAAACATTTTCGAATATAAAAAAATCTGGCTGAATATTCTTTAGTAAAAAATTAAAAGATTCAAAAAGAAAATTTCTTGGATCTTCACTCATATTATTTTCTTCTTTATTCCTTCCCGCTATTGAATATGCTTGGCAAGGCGGGCCACCAATAATGCCATTTATTTTTGTTGGGTTTTTCAAAATGACATTGTTTAAATAATTATCATATTTACTAATGTCTTCATTAATAACAATTTCCTCAGGCAATGAGTTTTCCTTTAATGTTTTACAAAAGTTTTCGTTTATTTCTAAATGAATAGGTACTTTAAATCCTGCTTTTCTAAAACCTAAAGAAAGTCCCCCACAACCTGCAAAAAGATCAATTACATTCAATTTGTTCATAAATTTTCTCTGCAAGAACTTTAGCTAACAAAACTGGTACAGCATTACCAATTTGTTTATTTTGGGATGTTTTTGATCCATGGACAGTAAAGCTATCTGGGAAAGATTGAAATCTGCAGTTTTCTCTAACTGTAGGAACTCTATTGTAAAGATAATGAAAATGATTTCTATGGCCTGTATCAATAGTTTTTGAGGGTTTTAAACTGTGATATCTAGACCATGCCTCATTAAATTTCCGACTCTCTCCAACTCCAGGTGGTAGATCTTTATAGTTTCCCCCTTCTGGTACTTGACTAATTACATTTATAACTTCTTGAGTATGCCTTGTGGGTTGATGATTTGTTAAGATTTTTGATCCATCTTTTATGAGAGTTTGATATAAGCTATTTTCATTTTTGTCGTATACATTTTTTTCTGTTAAATCTGCAAGTGCAGGTAAGTCATCAATAGCATCTCTGCAATTAATGTAATTAGAAGAGTTAAACAAAGGTTCTGGGAACTCAAAAATTCCATTTTGTAGCCCAACGTAAAAAAGTCTTTCTCTAGATTGAGGGACTCCAAAGTCTTTTGAATTTAGAATCTTGGCATTTACTGAATAGCCTATATCTGAAAATTTATCCATTACTTCTTTTTTTATTAGGCCTTTATATAAAGTAGCCATTCCTTTTACATTCTCAATTAAGAATGCTTTCGGTTTGGTTTCTTTGACTAAATCAAATAAAGCTTTATATAGAATGTTCCTTTTATCATCAAAATTTCTTGGACCAGTAAGTGAAAATCCTTGACAAGGGGGCCCTCCAACAACAATATCAATTTCATTGGGTGGAATATTATGAAATAGCTCATCCATCCAATCTTTTTTATATAAATCAATATTTAGTGTATTTTTTGAGATATTATTTTTTTTGGCTGTGAGTAAAGAATCTTCATCAAAATCTACCATACCTTTAATTTCAAATCCTGCTAATTTAAAGCCTAGAGATATGCCCCCACAGCCAGAAAAAAGATCAACTACTTTCAAAGATTTTTTAGTTCCCTTTTTAAAAACTCTCTTTAAAATTTCATCAGTCATATTTAGTAAAGAAAGATTTCTCTAAATATTTTTCATAAAACTACAGATAAAGATTAGTGGTGTAAATATATATATTCAAGTTTTTTAAATTAAAAATTTATAATTCATTTTCTTGAAAAATTATATAATCAAAAAATAAAATATTATTTCTCTTTTGGTTTACAGTTCTAATTTAGAGGAGATAGTTTCTTCGAGACAAAACGATAATGGAGCTGATGAATTATTAGTTCAGGGTGGTTATGCCACACCACTTATGGTTTCTAGATTAAGAAACCTTACCGATATCAAATTAACTATCATTTATGGTTGTCAAAAAGAAGATTATAAGAGAAGAAAAAAATTCCATGAAACGTTTTGCACACAAAGTCATCAGAATGTCGAAGTTTATTTTCAGCATAATTATTGCCATGCCAAAATTTATTGTTGGTTGAGAAATAACCAAGTTGTAGATGTTTTATCAGGTTCTGCTAATTTCTCAGAGAAAGGTTTAACTAATGAAAATAGTGAGATTCTCTTTGAAGTTAATAAGGATGATTATGAGAAAACATATTTTTTCATAAAAAATAATCTTGAAAATAGTACTTTATGTAAGGATTACATTATCGATTCGGATTACAAGGAAGATATTGATTTAGAAGATAATGGTGAAAATAATAAAAAGGTAAATAACTTTGAGGTTATTCAGCATAATCCTCCAAAAATTAAACTTTTTCTCCATAACTCAAAAGATTCACGCTATACAAGGATTAGCGGGTATGGGCACACAAAAAGTCATACAAATGAAAATGATGGCGAATTGACTATTAGTAAAAAATTAATAGATAATCTGCCGAAGTTCTTCCCAAATGATGGCACTAACATTATGCTCGGAAGAGGAACTGGTGCATATGCCAAGAAAAAATTGCCGAATGCGATTTTTAAATTTAGTGATGGAAAAACTCTAGATATGAGTTTCGAGGGCGGAGTAAATGGTAAATTCAAAAATATAAGATCATTCGGCGATAACTCAAAACTGGGTCTGTATCTTAGGGAAAAAGTTGGAATTAAGTCAGGTGAACAATTTACTAAAGAAATTTTTGATAATTACGGTAGAGATTATTTAGAAATTACCTATTTGGGTGAAGGTTTATATGAAGTCGATTTTTGAAAGCTAAAAATTTTTCAAAGATGGAAAATTCACTCTAATTTCTACTCTAATTCGTTTATATTTAGTTGTCTTAATTTTAATTTTCTATTACAAATTCTTATAAATTTAGTTATGGAAAAGGGTTTAGTTCATGCCCTCGTCGGGACTTGAACCCGAGACCTCTCCCTTACCAAGGGAGTGCTCTACCGCTGAGCTACAAGGGCAATTTTAAAGTGGGCCGGGTTGGATTTGAACCAACGTAGGCAGAGCCAGCGGATTTACAGTCCGCCCCCTTTAACCACTCGGGCACCGACCCCCACTATTTGAACTTATCAGTTAATGGACACTTTTTGTGAAAATGTTTTGGTTTTTTTGTTTCTTTCTAGATAGCATTTATAAATAAAAGACTTTATTACTGATGAATATCTTATTGATAAATGGACCAAATCTAAATCTTTTAGGTACTAGGGAACCTGAAATATACGGTAATAAAACATTGAATGATATCGAACAAGATTTAACTAAAGATGCTCAAGAAAAAAGTATTAATCTTGAATTTTTTCAAAGTAATCATGAAGGAGAAATAGTTGATAAGATTCATAATTCTGTTAATAGTATTCAAGGAATTCTTATCAACGCTGGTGCTTTTACTCATACCTCTATTTCTATTCGTGATGCTTTAATTGGATCGAAAATTCCATTTGTAGAGTTACATATTTCAAATATTTTTAGTAGAGAAGAATTTCGTAAAGAATCTTTTCTTACAGATAAAGCTATAGGAATAATTAGTGGATTTGGTATATCTAGTTATTCTCTAGCTCTTGATGGAATAATTGGATATTTGAGGAGTAAAAAATAAATGCTAGTTGATTTTAAAAGGCCTTCTTCTCATATTAAATATTTATTCTCATTAACCTCAGATGAGTGGATCAATCTCGCATTATCTAATCCAATAGATATTCTTATTGACCATGCTCATTGTGAGCGAAAAGCTGCAGGAGTTGCTATTCAATTAATCTTTAGATATCCATCAGAACCAAATCTAGCAGAAGTTCTTAGTCCAATTGCGAGAGAGGAATTAGAGCATTTTGAAAAAATTCTTTATTTTTTAAAGGATCTTGGACATTCTCTTAAGGCTTTAAAACCTCCTCCATATGGGGCTGAATTGGCTAAGAATATAAGAAAAGAAGAGCCCTATAGGATGCTTGATAGTTTCTTAATCGCAGGACTTATTGAAGCAAGAAGTCATGAAAGATTAGGATTGCTTGCTTTGAATTCTCAAGAAAAATCTTTTAAAGTCCTTTATGAGTCTTTGCTTGAGAGTGAGGCAAGACATTTTGGGATTTATTGGAAACTTGCGCAAACTAAATTTTCTAAAAATCTAACTATCAAAAGGTTAGAGGAATTGTCTGAAATTGAGTCAGAAATACTGGCTAATACTTTCTTTATGCCAAGGGTCCATAGTTAGAAATCATAAAATAAGAATGATAATAAATAAGTTTTTAAGTTTATTAAATAGATATAAAACTGATTTACCAACATTTACCATCGTTGGTGTTGGGCCTGGAGAGCCATCGCTTTTAACAATTGCTGCTGTGGATGCAATAAAAAAATCGAAAGTGATAGTTTTTCCAATATCCGATCATAATAAAAAGAGTTTTGCTAGAGAAATAGTCAAAAAATATATCAAATTTAAAAAAAAAATACCTATTATTTTTCCTATGGCAAGGCAGGAATTTGATCCAGACGAAATATGGACCAATGCTGTAGATATAATTGTTAAATCTATAAATCAAGGCGAATCAGTTGTTTTACTTTGTCTCGGAGATACTTCGCTTTTTGCCAGTTCCTCAAATATTTTAAGAATATTAAATAATAACTATCCTGAAATAATAACAAAAACCATCCCTGGGATATCATCAATTTCAGCAGCAGCAGCTATTAGTAATTTTGATTTAGTAAAAAAGGGTGAGACGTTAATTATCAAAGAATGTCCTTCAAACATACAAGAATTAGATAAATTAATTAGACAAAATAGAGAAGAAAGAACAGTGTTGGTATTGATGAAAGTCGGGGAAAGATGGGCATGGGTCAAAGATGTATTAAAGAAAGAATATATTATTAATAAATCAGTTGTAGCTTTAAACGTAGGAATGAGTGACCAAATTGTACAAAATGCTTCCAAATTTGATCAAAATAAAGTCCCATATTTCTCTTTGCTCTTAATAAGGTTTAATTATGACTGAAAGTGATATTAATTCTTCAAACAATAAATTTACTTGGCCAATAAGTAAGAAATTATTATTTCTTATAATTGATGATAGGGTTAGTGATGTATTCGTTTGTCAATTGGTATGGGAAAGACTTTTTTACACCAAAGAAAATAGTTCTAATGATTGGTTAGCTAGTCCATTAACGAATTCATATTGGTCAAAAAAATTTAAAAAAGCCCCTGAGATTATTTCTGAAAGGCCTGCATCAGTTCACCTTACCCGCTCAATACCTAAAGAATACAAACAATCGTTAAAGGAATTTCTTGATTTTAAAGGTTACAAAGTAAACGAACTTTATCCAAGAAGAACAAGGAGGGCAACTGCAGTTAATTGGTTGATTTATTGGGCAATAAAATCTAAACAAAACATAAATGATAATGATATTTTACCTGAGTTATCTTTTCCTCCTTCTAATCCAGTAAGGGGCCATGATGGGGATCCAGATATCAAATAAATATATTTGTCTCAAGTCAAAGATGTTATTGAAGGTATAGTTGTAATAGAAATAAATATCTCAGGGGAGGATAATTGAATTTGCCATCAATAGCAATTATCGGAAGACCTAATGTTGGGAAATCTACCTTGGTAAATAGGCTTTGCCAGAGTAATGATGCCATCGTATTTGATAAACCTGGTGTTACGAGAGATAGAACATATCAAAATGCTTCTTGGGGAGGTAGGGAATTTCAAATAGTTGATACGGGAGGATTAGTTTTTGATGATGATAGTGAATTTCTTCCTGAAATACGAACACAAGTTTTTCTCGCTTTGGAAGAGGCATCTCTCGCTTTGTTTGTTGTAGACGGAAACCAAGGTGTAACTGATGCTGATTTATCAATAGCAAAATGGTTGAGAAACTCAAGTTGCAAAACAATAGTTGCTGTTAATAAATGCGAATCCACAACTCTTGGTATTGCACTAGCATCTGAATTTTGGAAGCTTGGATTGGGTGAACCTCTCCCAGTATCAGCTATTCATGGATCAGGCACGGGAGATCTTCTTGATGTAGTAATTAATCAGCTTCCTGAAAACTCTAATTTGGAGGATGAAGAAGAGAAGATAATGATGTCAATTATAGGAAGACCTAATGTCGGGAAATCTAGTTTGCTAAATTCAATTTGTGGAGAAAAAAGAGCAATAGTTAGTGAAATTAGTGGAACTACAACTGATTCAATAGATACCCTTATTGAGAAAGATTCACATTTATGGAAAATTGTTGACACTGCAGGAATTAGGAGAAAAAAAAATGTTAAGTATGGTACTGAGTTCTTCGGAATTAATAGGGCTTTTAAATCCATTGATAGAAGTGATGTTTGTTTATTAGTCATCGATGCTATTGATGGCGTAACTGATCAAGACCAAAAGTTAGCCGGCAGAATTGAAGAACAAGGCAGAGCTTGTGTAATTGTTGTAAATAAGTGGGATCTAGTAGAAAAAAATAGTTCTACTATCTATCAAGTAGAAAAAGAATTACGATCAAAATTGTATTTTTTGCATTGGTCAAAAATGATCTTTATATCTGCTTTAACTGGGAAAAGAGTTGAGAATATTTTTGAACATGCACTGAATGCTGTAACCCAACACAAAAGAAGAGTTACAACATCTGTTGTTAATGAAGTTCTTAAAGAGTCTATTGGATGGAAAAGTCCACCTACAAAAAGAAATGGTAAGCAAGGTAGGCTTTATTATGGCACCCAAGTAAAAAACCAACCTCCAACATTTACTCTTTTTGTTAATGACCCAAAATTATTTGGAATTACTTATAGACGATATATTGAAAAACAAATTAGAGTTAATCTAGGCTTTGAAGGGACTCCTTTGATTTTACTTTGGCGAGGCAAGCAGCAAAGAGCCTTGGAAAAAGAGACATCAAAAAATAATATTAATATTATTCAGAAAGATTAATGAATATTCTTACTAAATTTTCTATTGGACAATACGTTTATGGGAATAGAAGTTGGTTAAGAATTATTGATTCGAGGTTAAAACTTATTATATTATTTATTTTTCTTATCTCGCCGATCTGGGCCGGTCCTGTCTGGAGGATAAGTTTAGTGGTTTGTTTAATATTTATTACTTTTGTTAGTTTGTTACCCACAAGAGTTTGGTGGCGTTCATTTACTTTACTTTCTCTTTTATCAATTGGGATTGGATTATTGTCATTACTAGCATCTTCAGATATCCAATTTCTTGATAGTCCAATAAGAGATCCGAATGAATTGAATTTGATATTAGAAAGTCAGGGAAAATGGAATATTCTTGAAATCCCCTCCTACAAAATAGGTTTTATAAGTTTTGGTCCCTATAACGTTTCCAAAAAAGCTTTTGAAATTGGAATAAAAACCTCTACATTAATATTCACTTTAATTCATAGTGTGAATTTGGTTCTTCTTACCACTTCGCAAGAAGATATAGTCTGGGGATTAAATTGGTTTTTGATTCCATTTAGGAAAATTGGATTTCCAATTGATAAATGGCTTTTTCAATTATTATTAGCTTTGAGATTTATCCCTTTGGTACAAGAAGAATTTCAAAATATATTAAAGTCAGTATCAGTTAGGTCAATAAACTTTAAAAATTTAGGCTTCAAAAAATCTATCAATATTCTATTGAATATGGTGGAGAGACTATTTTTAAATATATTTTTAAGAATAGACCAAGGAGCAGATTCGTTACTATCAAAGAAATATATTCCAATTAATATTAATAAATTTAAAAACTTAGATAAGATTACACCACTTTCTTTAGTATTTAATTCATTATCGATATGTTTTATTTTCATAGCAATTTTTCTTAGAAAACAGTATGGTGCATTATAAATAACAAAAAATTTAAGTTTGAGTTCCGAGCGTTATTTAAACCATCCAACATTTGGGATGTTGTACCAAGTTTCTTCTAGTACTGATGGAAGAGATATTTACGCGACTTTATACGCCCAAAAAATGTTTTTTTTAGTAGAAATTAAACAAAGAGAAGTTTTTTTTGAAGTTATACCCTACTTAGATGCACGAAACCAGTCTGAATTAAACTTACAACGTGCCCGTAGACAAGGCTCTGAGGAATTGGCGAAATGGGAGAACTTATTTAGGCAAACTTTTTTATAAAATTTGGAAATTTCAAATTACTTAGAAATAAAAAATAAACTACCTGCAGATGTGAACTTACTTGCTGTTAGTAAAGGTTTTGAATCCCAAAAAATTAAAATTATCAATAGTCAAGGACAAAATCATTTTGGAGAAAGCAGGTCTCAAGAAGCTTTAGAAAAGCAACTTGAATTAAAAGATTCAAAAAATATAAAGTGGCACTTTATTGGAAGAATTCAGAGTAACAAAATAAGAAAAATTGTTCAAAATTTTGATTATATTCACTCAGTAGATTCATATGAAAAGTTACTAAAGATTTCTAATGTCGCATTCCAAGAGAAGAAAATAATACAAATAATGCTACAGGTTAAATTAAGTGATGATCTAGCAAAAGCAGGATTTGATTATGAGGCATTATTAGAAAAATGGTTAGACTTGAAAAAATGTAAAAACGTTAAAATTAATGGCTTAATGACAATTAACCCAAAAGGCCTCAGTTCAAAAGAAAATTTTATACTTTTTAAAAAATGTCGCAACCTTGCTGATTCTCTTAAACTCCCTGATTGTTCAATGGGTATGTCAGGAGACTGGGAGCAGGCCGTTGAAGCAGGAGCTACTTGGATAAGGTTGGGGTCATTGATCTTTGGTGATAGGCCTTGTTAACAAATAATTATATTTTATAAAAATCATGTTTTTAAACTTGCAGTAAGTTACAAGTAACGTTATTTAAGTATAGGTAGTTTATTCATTAATTTTAATGGATTTATTGCTTAAGGTTTTTACCTTAGTAATCAATTTTTAGGGGATTTAAAAGGTGTCACTCATTTCGCGATTAAAGGCTGTTGTTGCTGGGGATGATTATTTGGATGATGACTTTGATGAGTTGGATTATGAATCAGAGGCTGAATTCAATGGTATGAATGATTTGAAGCAAAATCAAAAAAACTCAAGGGCACTATCAAATTCTAATCCATTTGAATTCATGAGTAATAAAACTTCAAATGTCGTAGGTATGCCAGGTATTTCTCATTCCTCTTCTGAAGTTAGCTTGATGGAACCACGGAGTTTTGATGAAATGCCTCAAGCAATTCAGTCATTACGAGAAAGGAAAACTGTAATTTTGAACCTAACCATGATGGACCCTGATCAAGCTCAGCGGGCAGTTGATTTTGTGGCTGGAGGAACATATGCGATTGATGGTCATCAAGAAAGGGTCGGTGAAAGTATTTTTCTTTTTGCTCCAAGTTGCGTAAATGTCACTAGTGCATTTACTGAAGAAGCATCTCCATCAAACATTTCAATTAAAAATAAATCTCAATATAATTCAGAGACAAACGCTACTCCAGAACCTGCTTGGGGAGAGTCTAAATTATCGGCTTATTAAATATTGATTCGTGATAAGTAAAATAGCAGTAATTGGGTTCGGGAATATTGCAAAAGCTATAATTACTCCATTATTAGATAACAAACTTCTTGATCCTAAAAACATTTATTGCCTAGTAAATTCAAAAAAAACTTTAGAAAGCATTAAACAAAACTATAAATATGATGTAAATATTTTTCAATCAAATACAAAAGAAGCAAAAATTATTTGGGAATGCCCTGTTAAAATTCTTTCTGTAAAGCCTCAGCAGCTTAATGAAATAATTGAAATCAAAAATCAAAAATTATCTGATAATTTAATAGTTTCTGTTTTGGCAGGTGTTTCAATAAATAAGCTGAGAAAAAGATTCCCAAATCACAAATGTATTAGAGTTGTTACTAATGTTCCAATAACAATTGGGAGGGGATTAACAGGTATTGCTTGGGGTGAAGAAATTACCTCAGATCAAAAGATATTTATAAAAAAATTATTTAATAATTCAAGTAAGGTTTATGAGTTCCTTGAGGATTCCCTGGATATATTTTTAGCACTTACATCCTCAGGCCCTGCAATTATTGCCTTAATTATTGAAGCATTAAGTGACGGAGGATTAAGTGGTGGTTTGCAAAAGAAACTATCTGAAGAACTTGTTATGGAAATGATAATTGGCACCATCGACTTAATCAAACAAAGTAATATGACTACTACCGAGCTCAGAAATATGGTAACTTCTCCAGGTGGGACAACAATTTCTGCAATAAGGGTTTTAGAAAAAAAAAGTTTGAGGTCTGCTTTGATAGAGTCAATTATATCTGCTAGAAATAGAAGTAAAGAATTCAGTTAATTATTCAATGTTTTTATTGAATCAAAGTACTCTTTTTCTAAAGTGTCAATATTGTGATTTATTCCATATCTTTCCCTTACTCTCAAACGTGCCTTTTCTCCAAGAACCTTTGTAAAATTGGGCTGATTAACCAAAATTGGAATTATAGTTTTTAATTGTGTTGTTACATTTTTAGTAGATATTACAATACCTGCTCCGTTATTTAGAACCTCACCATCAGCTCCTGCGTCTGTAGCAACACATGCTGTCCCCGTTGACATCGCTTCTAAAAGGGACAAAGAAAGTCCCTCTACTAAACTTGGCAGAATAAATACTTCTGCATTTTGCATGATTGCTACTCTGGTTTCTAAATCCATTTCTGATCCCCACCAAATTAGTTTATTTTTTCCTAAATGAGAAAAACTATTTTCAAGATTAATTTTCATTGGACCATCACCAACAATAACGAGTTTGCAATTTTTAGTGTCTGAATGACCCCATGATTTTAAAAGTGATTCAATATTCTTTTCATTAGCAATCCTGCCCATATAGAGAAATATCC
>QCQN01000024.1 GCA_003212175.1 Prochlorococcus sp. AG-449-P16 | reverse complement strand
CTTTTCTATCGAATGAAATTACTGGGATTAAAAATTTTACTAACTTTAGTCTTTCAACTTATCCATTTTCAAAATGGAACACTCAAGATTTTAAAAAGATAAAAAATTACTAGCCAAATGGTCAACTAAACCTTTATATTCTTTTTATATTTCGAAAAAGTTGGTAGTTCTTCAGAAAATGTATGGACTTTATGATCGAGATGGAATACTGAGATATGTCAATTCAGACAAAAAAGCTTGTCTTGACTATGCAGAACTATTCGAACTTCAATCAACAAATTTTTGTTTGATGAATTTAGTGGATAATTTAGATAAGGAAAATGATACTAATCCTGTTCTGAATCAGGAAGAGAACAACAATTAAATCCATCTCTGCAGATTTTACCGTGATCCATAGCCCAATTTAACAATGCAACCCTATTTTTAGAGCCTGTCTTGGTAAACATGTTACTCACGTGATTATCAACAGTTCTTTTACTTATTGTGAGCTTCACAGCAATTTCTTGATTCGTAAGCCCATCAGCCACTAAATCTATGATTTCCATCTCTCTAGAAGAGAGACCCATCATATCAATGTTGTTTACTTCTTCTTCAACCATTTGCATTTAAACACTTCCTTTTTTATATTAATTGAGTTTAGCAATCTCAGTAAACTTCTTAACCAAGTAGGAAAAAAATCAATTGAAATCGAAACTTCAGGAAACTTTAGAAAACAAATCCAAAGTCATTACAGCAGAATTAATGCCACCAAGAGGAGGAGACCCTGTAAGATCTCTTAAGATAGCACAACTTTTGAAAGATAAGGTACACGCGGTTAACATTACTGACGGAAGCAGAGCTATCATGAGAATGTGTAGCATGGCAATGTCCAAACTACTACTAGAAAATGGAATAGAACCAATAATGCAAATGTCATGTAGAGATCGTAATAAAATTGCTTTACAATCAGACATTCTTGGAGCAAATGCTTTAGGAATTAAAAATATTTTATGTTTAACTGGTGATTCAGTAAAAGCTGGGGATCAGCAGGATGCAAAATCTGTCCATGAATTAGAGTCAGTTCGGCTTATAAAACAAATTCAATCTTTTAATGAAAATATTGACCCAACTTTGGGAAACCTCAGTGACTCCAAAACAAACATTTTCATAGGAGCTGCAGCTGATCCCAGTTGTAAAAATAAAAACAGCTTAAAAAGAAGAACTAGGCAGAAAAAAGAAGCAGGAGCAAATTTTCTCCAAACCCAAATGGTAATGGACAGAAATTATTTAATAGAATTTTGCGAAGAAATCAGCAGCCCAATTCAGATACCAGTTATTGCAGGAGTATTTCTTTTAAAATCATATAAAAATGCTCTCTTTATAAATAAATACGTTCCAGGAGCGAATATACCTGAAAACATCTTAAATCGTCTTAAAGAAGCAAAAGATCCCCTTAGAGAAGGAATATCAATAGCTGCTGAACAAGCTAAAGATTATTTGGATATTGCTGAAGGAATTCACATAATGGCAGTTAAGACTGAACACTTAATCCCTGAGATACTTAAGATAGCCGGTATTAATCTGGAATATTAATTAAATCAGTCCCCAATAATTCTGCCATAGCCTTTTGTTGAGGAGATGGCTCAGTCAAATCTAATCTTCTTGAATCAGTTATCAGCCAGTCTAGAGAGGCATCTTTTAAATCAAAATGATCTCCATTTTTTCCAACACAATATCTTCCAAATACTAATTTATCAACAAGTTGAACACCTTTACCAATTTTTGAATAATCAAAAATTATAGAATTATCTATTGTTGCTCCTTCACAAATACAGCAACTGGGTCCAATCATTGAGGGCCCTATTATTGTTGCGCCATCTTCTATTCTTGTCATTCCTCCAATATAAACTGGACCAGTGATATCAACCTTATCCCAATTCGCAGCAACATTAAGACCAGTAAAAACTCCAGGTTTGATTTCTTTACCAGGTATTTCGACTTGTCTTACTTTACCTTGTAATACATTTCTAATAGCACTCCAATAATCTGGAACCTTTCCAATATCAACCCATTCAAAGTCCATAGGAAGTGCGTAAAAAGGCAAATCCATTTCAACTAACTTTGGAAAAAGATCAGCACCAATGTCAAATTTTTCGCCTGAAGGAATATATTTAAAAATTTCAGGTTCAAAAAGATAAATCCCCGTATTAATAGAATCACTCAAAGCTTCATTAACAGTAGGTTTTTCCTGAAATGCTTTGACCCTGCCCTCACTATCAGAAACTACAACTCCATAACTAGATACTTGCTCTCTTGTAACCTTTTTTGTTATTAAGCTTGCTAATGCTCCCTTTTCCTTATGTTTTTTCACAGCATCAGTTAAGTCCAAATCAACCAACGCATCCCCACACATTACTACAAAAGTTTCATCAAAAAAATTCTGAAAATCTTGAATCTTTTTCAATCCTCCTGCCGAACCTAAAGCATCTCCAATCATTTCTCCATCTTCAATTCTTCCCTCAAAGCTATAGGCGATCTCCACACCAAATCTTTGTCCATCCCTAAAATAATTCTCAATTTCTTCTGCTAGATGAGATACGTTGACCATTATTTCCCGAAAACCATGTTCTTTTAAAAGTTCTAATAAAAATTCCATCACAGGCTTTTGCAATATCGGAATCATAGGTTTAGGAATAATATGCGTAATTGGCTGAACGCGCGTTCCTTTCCCTGCTGCAAGTATCATTGCCTTCATCATCTTAAAAGTCGTCTTTTTAAAAGATTATACGTTATTACTGATGTTATGCAGCTGTTGATGAATTACTTGGAACGTCCAGATTCTCAATAGGCAATTGAGCTAGGCCTCCATCAGGAATTATTCTTTTTATTTGAAGTGGCCCGTAAAGTGAACTTATTTGTTTAATTTCAATTTTATTTTCAGATGATAAAAATAATAAGGCCCAAAATACGCCAAGTCTATCCTTGTCTAAATCGTTCTTTACGACTATCTGCCACTCTTTTA
Organism: Prochlorococcus sp. AG-449-P16; assembly: GCA_003212175.1. Lineage (GTDB taxonomy): Bacteria > Cyanobacteriota > Cyanobacteriia > PCC-6307 > Cyanobiaceae > Prochlorococcus_A. The sequence goes on along the minus strand of QCQN01000024.1, from coordinate 12,194 downwards.
CTAAATCTTCGAAGTCAGTCCATTGCAATGCTTTTTCCCATCCTTCCAAAAATTTGCCTAATGCTTTAGTAGTTTCAGGTAGCTTTTCTCGATGTGCTAAAGATTGTACCTTAGAAATTAAAAACTTATTAGAATATTTTTTATTTCTTTTCCGTTTCATTAACAAAAGATCTTCCGTTTCAATTATTTCAGCTATTGACTCTAGTTGACTTACCAGTTCTCCTAATGTTGAAGTACGTTTAATAATAGGTTGTGCAACAGATCTCCTCCTTAGGTATTTCTCAGGATGTTTCGGCATATTAAAATCATCATTGATCCATTCCTGATCATCTATATCTATATTTTCCTGGAAATCTATATTTTCATCTTGAAAAATATCTGATTCTAAAACCTGAGCTTTTAAATTAACTAAAACTGATGCAGCGAAAAAAGCTTCACTTGTCTCAGATAAATCTTTCTGATATGAAATATATTTATTTGATAAATCATTCAAATTCTGATTAAATTGTTCCAAAAAGCTGTCAATAACGCTAATAACATCAATATCCCATGGATCAAGATCACCTCGTCCAGCAGCATCTTGAAGAAATTTTATCAGCAATCTAGGCCCTAACTGTGACCTATCAATAGATGTAGAATTAGCTACTTTAAATATGTAGGATCTTTTTTTAAGATATCTGTATATTTATTGATATGCCAAAAAAGTTATCAAAAATTATATAGTTGGAGCTTTTAGGATTTGTTTATTTGTATTTCCTGCAAAAATATTCGTCTTTTGTGTTGTTTTAACTGCATTTAAATCTCTATCAACTAAGTTATTTATTGAAGCTAAATAAGTCTCAGTAACTAATCTAGGATACAAACCTATTCCAATTATTGGCAAAAGTAAACAAGCGATAATATAAACTTCCCTTGGTTCTGCGTCAATTAATTTCCTATCTTGAGTTAATTTAGGATTTTCTTTCCCAAAGAAAATCTCCCTTAACATTGAGAGCAGATAAATTGGAGTCAGTATTACTCCAATTGCTGCTAATGAAGCCATGACTACTCTGAAAGGCAGTGTATAAACTTCATCTGTAACAAATCCTGTAAAAACCATTAATTCAGAGACAAATCCGCTCATACCTGGAAGAGCAAGAGAAGCAAGAGAACATGCTGTCCACAATGCGAACATGACTCTCATTTTCTGACCTACTCCTCCCATCTCTTCAAGTTTGAGAGTCTTTGTTCTATCGTATGTGGCTCCAACAAGAAAAAATAAACTAGCACCAATCAATCCATGACTAACCATTTGTAACATAGCTCCGCTAGTTCCTAGACTACTAAAGCTTCCAATACCAATTAAAACAAATCCCATATGACTGATTGAACTATAGGCAATTTTTCTTTTAAGGTTTCTTTGAGCAAAAGAGGTTAACGCTGCATAAATTATATTTACTACACCTAAAACGATTAATAACGGTGCAAATTGAGCATGAGCTTGAGGTAACAACTGAGCATTAAATCTTAAAAGAGCATATCCACCCATTTTCAACAAGATTCCTGCGAGAAGCATGTGAACAGGCGCAGTTGCCTCTCCATGAGCATCTGGGAGCCATGTATGTAATGGGACAATTGGAAGTTTTACACCAAAAGCAATTAATAATCCTACATAACAAAGAATTTGGAAATTTTGACTAAAATCTTGATTAGCTAAATGAGAAAATTCAAAATTTGGAATCTCAGAACCATAAAAACCCATTGCCAAGGCAGCTAAAAGTATAAAGATGGAACTTCCAGCAGTATAAATAATGAATTTTGTAGCCGCGTACTGTCTATTTTTACCTCCCCATATAGCTAAAAGTAAATAAACCGGTAATAATTCCAATTCCCAAGTTAAAAAGAATAGAAGCATATCTTGAACTGCAAATACAGCTATTTGACCGCCATCCATAATTAATATCAAAAAGAAAAATAACTTTGGTTTAAACTTGACTGGCCATGCCGCTAATACTGCTAAAGCTGTTATAAAACTAGTTAGTAAAATTAAAGGCATTGAAAGGCCATCAGCTCCTACTGCCCAAGTTAAACCAATATTTGGCAACCAATTTACACTTTCTTTAAGTTGAATATTTTCATTATTAATATCAAAACCATTTATGTAAGAGCCAACAGTTACTAAAAAAGTAATTAATGAAACACTTAAAGCGAACCATCTAACCTCTTTACCTTCTCCTTTATCAGGGAAAAAAGGAATAAAAAAAGCACTTATTATTGGGAAAAGGATAGATACAGTTAACCAAGGGAAGTTAGATAAACCAGGACCTAACGTGCCTAAATTTAAAGATGTAAAATGCGTAAAAAAATAACTACTCAATTGAATAAGAAATGGTCTTAAACAGAGTTTAGAAATTATCTAGATTTTTTCATCCCTTAGGACAGTGAAGACACACATTTGTAATTAAGTTACCTAAGGTGATTGAAAACCAAAAATAGCTACTAATAAAATTACCCCTCCAAAAACAATGAGTGCGTAAAATTGTGCTCTTCCTGTTTCAAAATACTTTAGTCCTTCTCCACTTCCCAAAGTTACTAACCCAGTCAGATTAACTACTCCATCAACAACTTTTGAATCAACCTCCAAAACCTCTTTTGCAAGTTTTCTACTTCCTTTAACAAAAAGTTTTTCATTAATATCATCTAAATACCATTTGTTTGATAAAAATTTGTTAATGGAAGCAAATCTTTTAGCAAACATAATAGATAGGTCAATTTTCTTGACGTAATAAGCTTGATAAGCAATAAAAATACCGCCTGAAGCTATCACGACGGATGCGATAGCTAAAGGTAAAAATTCTTTCAACTGAAAAGACTCAATTGCTATTAGAGCTTCTTCTGGATCAAGTAAACTCTCAAATTTGCTATCCCAAGGTAAACCCATAAAACCTATTATTATTGATGGAACTGCTAAAAAAACCAGAGGGAACGTCATTGACCATGGAGACTCATGCAATGTGCCATGTTCTTCTACATGTTCTTCTTCATCTAAATTAATATTTGCAGCTAATAGAAGCTCATTTTGTAGATCTTTATTATCACCTCTGAAGTTACCCTCAAAAGTTAAGAAATAAAGTCTAAACATATAAAAGGCAGTCATACCAGCAGTTACGAATCCTATAAACCAAAAAGCTGGGAATGAAATAAAAGCATTTCCTAAAATTTCATCCTTACTCCAAAAACCCGCCAATGGAGGAATCCCGCTTATTGCCAAACAACCTATTAAAAAAGTTGCAGAAGTATAAGGCATTTTTTTTCTTAAACCTCCCATTAGTCTCATATCTTGAGCAAGGACAGGTTGATGACCTACTACTTCTTCCATCGCATGGATAACGGAGCCAGACCCTAAGAACAACATTGCTTTAAAACAGGCATGGGTTATTAAATGAAAAATACCTGCTACAGGAGCTCCGCAACCCATCGCAAGCATCATATATCCCAACTGAGAGACAGTACTATAAGCTAATCCTTTTTTTAAATCCATTTGGGTTAGCGCAATAGATGCTCCTAAAAAACATGTAATAGCTCCAACCAATGCGATAATGAATTGGATAGTAGGGAATAGTGAGTAAAGAGGTTGAAGTCTTGCTACTAAAAATATACCTGCTGCAACCATAGTTGCCGCATGAATGAGAGCAGAAATAGGAGTAGGCCCTTCCATAGCATCTGGTAACCAAACATGCAAAGGAAATTGAGCAGACTTTGCCATTGGGCCTAAAAATACTAAAAAACAAAGCAAAAGTGCTGCCCATAAAGGTAAAGAATTGTTTGATATTGAATCTGATACACCTACAGCAATTTCGCTAAAGTCAAAACTCTTAGTAGCCCAAAACAGACCTAAAATTCCTAATAACAATCCAAAGTCGCCAACTCTATTAACAACAAAAGCTTTTTGAGCAGCGTGAGCTGCGCCATCTCTGTCATACCAAAAACCAACCAACAAATATGAACACATTCCTACTAATTCCCAAAAAACGTAAATTTCTAGCAAATTCGGACTAATTATTAAACCCATCATTGAGCTACTAAAAAGAGCTAAATAAGTAAAAAATCGTACATATCCTTTGTCATGACTCATATAACCATGAGAATAAATCATAACCAAGAGGGTAATTGTTGTTACTAAAGCAAGCATGACACTCCCTAATGGATCAAGAATAAATCCCATAGGAATCGTGAAGTCCCCAGCATTTGCCCAAACAAATAATTTCTCTACCGATTGATATCCATTAACTTGCTCAAAAAGAGCTTTATAACTTATAGCAGCAGATATTCCAACAAATGACAATAAACTGATAGAAACAACTTCCCTAGAGTTATTTATTTTTTTATTTATACTTATTAATCCCAAACCTGAAAGTACTGCTCCAATTAATGGGAATAAAGGAATTAACCAAGCAATTTCTGAGGCTTGAGGCATTTTAATTAGAATCTTTATATAGATATTAAACTGTCAGTTGAAAAATTCAGAGACAAAAGATGAATTAAATGTTGTAACAGCAATATTTATATATTTATGAGCCCACCAAATTACTGTTATTGCAACTAATATTCCTAATTGAGATAATTTAAAAAATTCTCTAAAACATAACTTTTGTCTACCTTCAAATATTGCTACAAAAGGAAATATTGAAGTATTAGCCTTGAAAGTCTTAAATTCTTCGCCAAATTTAAATGCTAATCTTCGATCACCATGCCAAATTGCAAAAAGATGATGAAAAATTAACCCTAATGAAGTTATTAAGGTAAATGATGTTCCAATCCATAATGTATGTGCAAAGCACCAAATAATCTGACCAAAAGCTTGCGGATGTCTTGTAATCCTCATTATGCCAGTTCCATAGATACGAACTTGAGGTTTCAAAACGGAAGGGATTTCTAATAAGTTATAAGTAGCTGGATATAAAAATAAAAAACTAATTGCAGTTAATATCCATACCAAAAAGAAAACAAAGCTATTTCCTTGAAAATTCCAAAGTCTCACTCCATCATATCTATGAGATAAAAAATAACCTATCAATATTACTGCTGATGGAAGACTTAAAGAAACAAAAAATAATCTCCACAATCTTGCTCCAATGATAGTCTCAGCTTTACTTCGTAGAGCAGCTCCTCCGCTATGAATAACTGCAAAGATTAATATTAAAAATAGAACTATTAAAGAAGTTTTGTGAGTCTCCATATAATTTGAATATTTAAGTGTGACATATTAACAATAATACGCTTAAGTATTAGAATTAAAAAAATTTTAGGCATAAAAATAAATGCCAGAATTACCATTTACACTTGACCAGTTAAGAATACTAAAAGCTATCGCAGCTCAAGGCAGTTTTAAAAAAGCTGCCGATTTGTTATATGTAACTCAACCTGCTGTAAGTTTACAAATACAAAATTTAGAAAAACAACTTGAAATAACAATTTTTGATCGAGGTGGTCGAAAAGCACTCCTTACTGAGGCTGGGAAGCTTTTACTTGAATATTGTGAAAGAATTTTGAATCAATGTGATGAAGCTTGTAAAGCAATAGAAGATTTAAATAGCTTAAAAGGCGGAACACTGGTAATTGGAGCAAGTCAAACCACAGGCACCTACTTAATGCCCAGGATGATAGGAATCTTTCGGCAGCATTATCCAGACGTATCTGTACAACTTCAAGTTCACAGTACAAGAAGAACAGGTTGGAGTGTAGCAAATGGGCAAATTGATTTAGCAATAATTGGAGGACAATTGCCAAATGATCTAGAAAATTTATTACACATTACTCCCTATGCCACAGATGAATTGGCTCTTGTACTATCTCCTAACCATCCTTTTGCTCATAAAAAAGAGCTTGTAAAAGAAGATTTATACAAACTTAATTTCGTGACCTTAGATTCTCAATCCACAACTAGAAAAGTTGTTGACAAACTTCTTAAGGACTCCGGTCTAGATATTCAAAGATTAAAAATTGAAATGGAATTAAATTCTCTTGAAGCAATTAAAAATGCAGTTCAGTCTGGTTTAGGAGCCTCGTTTTTACCTTTGGTTTCCATTGAAAGAGAGTTAGCAGGCGGGTCAATTCACAAAGTCTTCATAACAGATTTAGAGGTTAAAAGAGAACTAAAATTAATAACAAATCCATCTCGATATACATCAAGAGCGTCGGATGCTTTTAAGAAAAAAGTATTACCTCAATTTGCAGGCTGTGATAGCCCTCTAAAGAATAGTGATTTTCTCTAAAATTGAATTGCCTCTTTATTTATACCTACTCCTCCATCCTCGGCTTGACCATCTCCTTTAATAATAAATTTGTTCTCGTTTACATCAGTCTGATAAACACACTTAACAATTGGTTTATCCCTTATTGACCCTATGTAAGCAAATGTATTCATTCTTTGCTTACATTCTCTTACATCTTCATTACTGATAGCACCCTGTTTTTGAAGAACTGTCCAGTTCTCTCTTCTGATCACACAACCAGGCTGAAGTGCTGGTTGTGTGACAAAGCTAGTCGATGGATTAAGTGTTGTGTACATTTCTACATCAATCACAAAGGCACTGGCACCCCACTGCCTACAAAATTCAGGATCGGGTACAGCCATATCTAATTGTTGCTGACTAGCTATATTGCCTTGCCCTCCATCTGTAGTGCTAGTAATAGCACTTCCAATACCAACTCCTAATATTAAAACTCCAGCAAGAACAGCTATCGTCCCTGTACTAAAGTTAATCTTCTGTTCATTACCTGAAGGAGATAATCTTTTATTTCTTTGTGAATAACTATCATCATCTTGGCGATTAGAAGAGTAGTAATTTGGAGCGGATCCCCTTCTGGAACCTCTATTTGAATATCTATTCACAGCACTTTATTAGTTTTTGGTAAGCCCATTGAATAATTCATTACTCTACAATCTGGATTGTAACTAATTAAACCATTTTGCAGTAAGAATTTTATGGAACCCTCTAATTCTGAACCTATTTTTCGAAGTTCATAATCATCTAGATTTTTTCCAACCCTTTCATCAACAAGTTCAGTAAACTTTTGGTTTATTTTCTTTATAGAATCTTCGTCCCAGATGAATTCATTATCGGGATCCAAATCGAGTGTTAACTTATTTGGGTGAAATTTCAAATTCTTATTAACAACCTCAGCTGTAAATATCCTTACATGCCTGGTAGTTGTTTTTAAAAGCATTTTTTCCATAATTTAATTAAATAATCAACAAAAAAAACTATAATGTTCTAACTTTAGGATAGCTTCATAGTAAGTGTTAACTTAATTTTCTTAATTTAGTAATGCGTGTTGTAATTGCAGGTGCGGGTTTAGCAGGTTTATCTTGCGCTAAATACCTTGTTGATAATGGTCACATCCCTATTGTTTTAGAGGCAAGAGATGTTCTTGGTGGTAAGGTTGCTGCGTGGAAAGATGCAGATGGGGATTGGTACGAAACTGGTTTGCATATATTTTTTGGAGCTTATCCTAATATGCTGCAACTTTTCAAAGAATTAGAAATTGAAGATAGATTACAATGGAAAAGCCATTCAATGATTTTTAATCAACCCTCTGAACCTGGAACTTATAGCAGATTTGATTTCCCTGACATCCCAGCTCCAGTAAATGGAGTTACTGCGATACTTAGCAATAATGACATGCTTTCATGGAAAGAGAAAATATTATTTGGAATTGGTTTGGTACCAGCTATGTTAAGAGGCCAAAAGTATTTAGATCAATGTGATACTAAATCCTGGACAGAATGGTTAGAGGAACACAACATTCCTTCAAGAGTTAATGATGAAGTGTTTATAGCAATGAGTAAAGCACTTAATTTCATAGGACCAGATGAAATTTCATCAACTGTATTGCTCACAGCTTTAAATAGATTTCTACAAGAAAAAAACGGTTCTAAAATGGCTTTCCTTGATGGAGCTCCACCTGAAAGACTTTGCCAACCAATGGTTGATTATATAACCTCCAGAGGAGGGGAGGTTCATATGAAAAGTCCTCTAAGAAAAATAAATCTTAATGAAGACAGCACTGTTCAAAGTTTTACAATTGCCTCTCTTGATAATGATGAAAAAAGAGAAATAACTGCAGATGCATATGTAAGCGCTATGCCTGTAGATCTTTTTAAACTTATGATTCCTGATCAGTGGAAAGGTCTGAATGCTTTTTCAAAATTAGATGGTCTGAATGGAGTCCCTGTAATCAATATTCACTTATGGTTTGATAAAAAATTAACAGACATTGATCACTTATTATTCAGTCGATCACCTTTATTAAGTGTTTACGCAGATATGAGCATCACTTGCAAAGAATATGAGGACCCAAACAGATCAATGCTCGAATTAGTTTTCGCGCCTGCCAAAGATTGGATTAATAGAAGTGATGAAGATATAGTCGAAGCAACAATGGAAGAATTAAAAAAATTATTTCCCACACATTTTATTGGGGATCAAAAAACTGTATTAAGAAAATATAAAGTAGTTAAGACCCCTAGATCAGTATATAAAGCTGTTCCTGGGTGCCAAGAATTTAGACCAAACCAAAGATCCCCAATCAAAAACTTCTTCTTAGCTGGTGACTATACTATGCAGAAATATCTTGCCTCCATGGAGGGAGCAGTCTTAAGTGGTAAGTTATGCGCAGAATCAATAAACAATGAATATTCAAAATATTCAAATAAAGTTTCACAGCAAACATCTAAAGTAAAATAAAAACTTAGGATGCAAATAATTATTTGAAAAATTCATTATCTCAACTGAATAAAGCATATGAAATATGCAGAGAAGAGACTCAAAAATGGGCTAAAACTTTTTATTTAGGCACTCTTCTACTCCCTTATGAAAAAAGAAGGGCTATTTGGGCTATTTATGTTTGGTGTAGACGTACTGATGAAATAATGGACAGTAAAGAGGCTTCAACAAAATCTACAGAAGAACTTTCTGATACTTTAAATAAGTGGGAAGAAAACACAAAAAACATATTTAAAGGGCAAGTTAAAACAGATTTAGACGCAGTTCTTGTTGATACGATAGAAAATTTCCCTCAAGACATTAACCCATACTTAGATATGATAGAAGGTCAAAGAATGGATCTGAAAAAGTTTAGATACAAAAATTTTTCTGAATTGAAGCTTTATTGTTATCGAGTTGCAGGAACTGTTGGGTTAATGACTCAAAATGTCATGGGTATTGATAGCGCATATACTTCAGCCCCATGGAGTAATAAGCCTGACCCATCTGAAGCTGCAATAGCATTAGGAATAGCAAATCAACTAACTAATATTTTGAGAGATGTTGGAGAAGATCGACATAGAGGTAGGATTTACTTACCACAGGATGATTTGAAGAAATATGATTATTCAGAAGAGGAACTATTAAATGGCGTAATCAATAAACAATGGAAATTGTTAATGAATTTTCAATTAAAAAGGGCTAGGAGTTGGTTTACAAAATCTGAAGAAGGTATCAAATGGTTGTCTTCTGATGCTAGATGGCCAGTATGGACATCTTTGAGGTTGTATAGAGGTATATTAGACTCTATTGAAAAATTAGATTATGATGTTTTTAACAATAGAGCTTTTGTCAAAAACTCTGTTAAAGCATTAGAAATACCAATATCTTTTTTGATATCAAGAATAAAATAACTATACAGGGGTTTTTTGATTAGCTAATAAATCTTTTAATTTTGAAAGTTCTCCTGCCCATCTTGGATCTGGAGCTTCTAGGTTTGGAGCATCACTATGAACGATTTTTTTGAAATCTTTCCTCTTTTTGTTTTTATTAGAACCTAAGTTATTCCTTTTATTTGAAGAAGAATCTTTTTTTTCTGATAGTTCAACACGTAATTTGGATCCCTTGAATTCAAAACCATTAAGTTTTTCAATTATTAAATTTGCATTTTCTTCGTTACTTGTTGTAGCAAAACCAAATCCTCTAGATTCTTTAGTTTCCTTATCTAATACAACTTTAAAACGGACAGAATCTGAAACTGATTTCAAAATACCATCAAACTCCTTTTGATTAAATCCTTGAGGTAGATTGCCAATGTAAATACGAATGCTCATAAAATTTTAAAAGATAACTTTAAGTCTGAACTGTTAAACAAAACTAAGCTATGTGTATTTAATCACATTTTTGGCGCATTTTGTTTAATCCATTGCTTTCCTTTATAAATAGTTTCATCAAAATTACTCAATCGGTTAAAAGCAAACTCAATAGATAAATAATTGATAAGCTTTCCTAAGAGTGGCCCATCATCTATTTTTATGTATTTTTTGATAATTTCGCCACTAAGTAAGTTTGATGGATGAAACAACTTGTCATCTTTATTACGCCAACGGTTTAACCAATCTCTATGGTATTTTGAAGGCAAAGTTATAATAAAGGCAGGGAGTATAGATTCTAACTCTTTATGTAAGTCAAATCTTTCTTCATCACTTAATTCACAAACATTTTTTTCCTTTAATAAGGATATCCATTTCCTTAAAAGATAAGTTTTTGAAATTTCAAACTTACTAAATTGTAATTTTCTTAAAGAATTTTCATCTAAGATTTGATTTAAAAAAAACAATGGTAAATATTCATTTTTTTCAGATTTATTAAATTCTACAAAATTAACACTACTTAAATCACCAAAGATTAAATCCTCTTTTGATTGAATAAAGTTAAAAATCTCGTATTTATTTAGTAATTGAATAGAATCAAAAGCGTAAATGCCTTTAGTGATTCGGCGTAATTCGTAACAAATCCTCTCATTTGCAACAAGACCTAATAAATTTTTATTTTTCTCAACAAAATTTATTAATTCCGGATCTAAATTAAACTTATATTCTGAAATGAAACGAAAACATCTTAAAATTCTTAGGGGATCATCTTCCAGATTCTTTTCCGAAGTTGTTTTTAACAAAAAAAGTTCAATATCATTTATTCCATTTGATGGATCCATAAGCAATTTTTCTTCAAATAAGAATCCAATAGAATTTATAGTAAAATCTCTACTCAACAAATCAATATTTATTGAGGGTGATGTTTGAGATGCAATGTCAATTGAAATATTTTTAAAGATAATTCTTACTACTTCTCTTTCCTTATCGAGAATAATAAATTTACCGTTGCATTTATTTGCAATTATCTTTCCAATTTTAATAGCTTCATGAGGCACTACTATATCAACATCAATTTTTGAAGTTGACCTCCCTAAAATCAGATCTCTGATATATCCACCTACCAAATAAGACCCATTGGGTAAGAAAGATAAAATAAATTCCCAATTATTAATTTTTATACTTTTCTCTATTTCCTTAATTATTAGTGTATGATCAATGAGAACATTCTCCTTATAGTTCTTTTTGTAGGTTATGTGCATTTGCATTAACTGTAAATGGGTTGATAAATGTGTGACATATCATGATGTTGAAAATAATCATGGAGTAGATCATTTATGCAAAGTACCAAATTTTAAAGCAAATAATCCTTATATTCATGTAAGAATAGTTAAAGATCTTAACGAAAATTACAAAATTGATTGGGACGTTCAATCTTGTGGGAGTTTTTTGGAGGAACTCGGTAAGTGGTCTAAATTAAGGCCGGGTGTAGATTTACCTGTCTAGGGTAGATGAACCAAGAATTAAAAAAAAAATTAAACCAACTGTCTCTAGCCATCCACTGCACAGATAATAGTTTTTGTTTTGCTTATAGGGAAGGTAATAATAATCTATCTGATAAATTTTTCGTAAAAAATTTTGAGAGAGATTTATGCAATAACCTAATATTTGACTTAGAAAGTTTTATCGGTAAAGACAATCTTAATAAAATATGCCAAATCTCAGTTAGTATAGGGCCTGCTAATTTTAATGCCTCTAGACAAATAGTGGTATTGGCAAGAACACTTTCTCAGCAAATAAATTGCCCATTATTTAGCTCTAGCTCTTTTCAATTAATGGCTAAGAGAATTGCTTCTCAAAATAATATTAATACTTATAAAGAATCATTCTTCATATTAGTATCTAATCATGGCTCTCTCCTTGATCCACCTTTTTTAGGGCATGCTATTGGTAAGAATATATCTTTTATGGCTAAGTCAGAACTTTTTATGATTCCTTTACTTGGTTTCATTATTCGAAGTTGTGGTGCCTATCCTGTTAAAAGAGGCATAGCTGATAAAAATACTATTAAGAC
>QCQN01000023.1 GCA_003212175.1 Prochlorococcus sp. AG-449-P16 | reverse complement strand
TTTATAAGTTGAATTAAAGCATTAACTCCCTCGTCTTCTGGTACTCTTCTTATCTCTTCTTTCCTTCTGTATAAAGCGATAGTTCCTTTACCTTTTCCAACATAACCATAATCAGCATCTGCCATTTCTCCCGGGCCATTTACTATACATCCCATTATTGCGATGTCTAAACCAGTTAGATGTGAAGTAGCGTTCCTGACTTTGTCTACGACTTCCTCAAGATTGAAAAGTGTTCTCCCACAACTGGGGCAACTGATATATTCAACCATCGTTTTTCTCAATCCTAAAGATTGCAAAATTGAATAACATACAGGAATTTCCTTCTCAGGAGCTTCTGTTAAGGAAACTCGAATTGTATCTCCTAATCCCTCTGCTAGAAGGGTTCCTATTCCCGCAGTACTTTTAATTCTTCCATAATCACCATCTCCTGCTTCCGTTACTCCTAAATGCAAAGGATAATTATATCCCTCTGAGTCCAACCTATCTGCAATCATCCTGTAAGCTGCCATCATTACAGGTGCCCTAGAGGCTTTCATTGAAATAATAATATTATGAAAATCAAGCTCATCACAAATTTTAACAAACTCCATCGCAGATTCTGTCATTCCCAAAGGAGTATCTCCATAGGTGAAGAGCATTCTCTCAGATAGGGACCCATGATTAACTCCAATTCTAAGAGCTTTATTTTCAGCCTTTAAAACTTCCACTAAAGGAGTAAATCTTTTTAAAATTGTTTTTTTAATTGTTTCAAATTCCTGATCCGTATATTCAGTCCTTGTAGGGTCTGATTTCTCAAAGACAAATAATCCAGGATTAATTCTTACTTTATCAACATGTTTTGCAACCTCCATTGCAATTTTCATTCCATTATGATGAACATCCGCCACCAAAGGTGTAATTATATTATTTTCTGATAATTTTTTTTTTATATCTCCTACGGCCTTAGCATGTGCTAGCGAAGGAACAGTTAATCTTACTATTTCACAACCTACATCATGCAGTCTTTTGATAGCCAAGTAAGCATTTTCAACGTCCATTGTATCCTCATTTATCATGGATTGAACTCTTACTGGATGATCACTTCCAATAGCTATATCACCAACCATTACTGTTCTAGTTAGCCTTCTCTCAATATGAGTTGAATATCTTTTGGAGAGACTATTAACCTCTTTTGATTGAGTTAATGACATTAAAATTGTTGATATTCAAAAAGGATTTATTAAATTATAAGGCATATAGTTTACTACTTACATTCCCCAAGTCTTTTAAAGTTAGATCATAAGGCTTGTTAATTGCTTTTGAAGGAAATCTCAACAAATAAGATGGATGAAAAATTGCCATAATTTCCCTCCCATCTTTTTTAATCCATTGACCTCTTAAATTACTTATAGGATCTTTAATTTCTAAAATAGCTCTCATAGCAGTTGAACCAGTAAGTACTATAAATTTTGGGTCTACTAATTTTATTTGCTGTAATAACCAAGGCTTATGAATATTAATTTCTTTAATAGTAGGTTTTCTATTATTTGGAGGACGACATTTAATTACATTACAAAAATAAACATCCTTCTTGTAATCAATCCCGGCTTTTAACAATAATTCATTTAATAATTTACCAGATTTTCCTAGATAAGGTTTTCCCTCCAAATCTTCCTGAGCTCCAGGTGCTTCACCAATAATAAATAAATCTGCAAATACACTTCCTCTCCCAATAACTAACCTTTTCACCGAAATAAAAGATAAAAGATGTTTTTATCTTAAGAAGTGAAAACATGAAAATAAAATAGATTAAGAAAATGAACTAAATTAAACCATTTTGTGATAATTTTACTTATTGTTAATCTATGCATTTGTCATTATTAAAAGTCATATTTGAAAAGTTATAAGTCAATGAGTCAAGTTAATTTATCGGAAAGAGCGCTTTCAATTGAGCCTTCTCTTACATTGCAGATAAGTGCCAAAGCAAATCAATTATCTGCAGAAGGAGTAGATATTTGCAATTTAAGTGCAGGAGAACCTGACTTTAATGCCCCAAAAGAAGTTATAGAGGCTACAAGTAAAGCTATATTTGATGGATTTACAAAGTATGGGCCCGCAGCGGGCAATTTAGATCTCAGAAAAGCAATTGCAAATAAACTTCAAATTCAAAGCAATTTAAGTTATGAATTTAAAAATGTAATGGTCACAAATGGTGCCAAGCAAGCAATATATAATCTTTTCCAAGTTTTGTTAAATACAGGTGACGAAGTCATTATTCCTTCTCCATACTGGTTAAGTTATCCCCAGATGGTTAGGTTGGCGGGTGGAAAGCCAATCTTTACAAATTCTTCTGCAGAAAATGGATTTAAAATAAATATAAAAGATTTGAAGTCTAAAATCTCTTCAAAAACTAAATTTATAATTATCAATTCTCCTAATAACCCTACAGGAAGAGTTATGTCAAAGGAAGAATTATTGGAAATTGCCGATTTAGCTAGAGAAAATCCCAATATCAATATTCTTTCTGATGAGATTTACGAACTAATCCTTAAAAAAGAATTTAAACACTACAGTTTATCTACACTAGCAAATGACTTAAAAGATAGGATTTTTATAATAAATGGTTTTGCGAAAGGATGGGCTATGACTGGTTGGAGGATAGGTTATTTAGTAGGTCCCAAAGATGTAATCAAAGCATCCTCAGCATTACAAAGTCAAAGTACAAGTAATGTTTGTTCTTTTGTTCAAAAAGGTGCTTTAGAGGCTTTAAAAATTAATAATAAGTTTTTTTCAATGATAAATAGCCATTATGATCAAAGAAGAAGTCTTCTCTATGAGGGCCTTAAGAATATAAATGGGATTTATATTGAAGAACCTAATGGAGCATTTTATGCATTTCCAAAATTACCTAACTCCTCAATTACCTCTATTGATTTCTGCAATAAAGCTCTTCAAGATTACGGATTAGTTGTCGTGCCTGGAAAAGCTTTTGGAGCTGATCAATGCGTCAGGATATCTTGTGCAGCTTCAGAGATTAAAATAAAAGACGGACTAGAAAGACTTGGAAAAGCAATTTCTGAATATTATTGATTCAAAGGCATTTATGTTTAATTTAAGAAATTTCCTACTAAGTTCATCTCTATTATTTTCTATTTTTTCATCACCTGTATATTCAAATCCTAAAATTTTAAGAGTTGGAGCAATACCTGATCAAAACCAAAATGTTTTGGACAAAAGATTTAATTTATTTTCAAAAGAATTATCCAAACAACTTGATGTAGAAGTTAAATACATTCCTGTTATTAATTATGTTGCAGCAGTAACTGGATTTAGAACTAAGGATTTAGATTTAGTTTGGTTTGGCGGTTTATCAGGAGTTCAAGCAAGACTACAAACTCCTAATTCAATTGTCATAGCTCAAAGAGATATCGATAAGGAATTTAAAAGCGTTTTTATAGTAAACAGAAATTTAGAACTTAAACCAATTTCAAACATTAAAGGACTTAAAAAACTAAAAAATTTAAGATTTACTTTTGGCTCTACAAACTCAACTTCTGGAAGATTAATGCCAGAATATTTTCTAAATCGAGCAGGGGTAGAAATTAAACACTTTAAAGGGGAAAAAGCAGGTTTTAGTGGGAGTCATGATGCCACTATAGCTTTAGTTAATAGTGGGGCATTTGATGCTGGAGCTTTAAATAAACAAGTTTGGGAAAACAATCTTAAATCTAATCCCAAAAGAATAAGTAATTTAGAATTATTCTGGATCACACCAGAATATGTTGACTATCATTGGATTGCTCAAGGGGATCTTGAAAATAGATTCGGGGAAGGGTTTACAAACAAACTTAAATCAGTAATTCTAAATTTAGATATAAAGAAGAAATCACATAAACAGATATTAGATATGTTCAATGCAAAAAGATTTATAAATGCAGAAGCAAAACAATATAAAAATATAGAGGACATCGCGAGGAAATTAAATAAAATTAGATGAATAATACTCTCTTAGAATTAAAAAATATATCTTTTAAATACAAAAATAATCTCATCTTAAATAAGATAAATTTAAAAATCAATCATGGAGAAAAAATTGCACTTTTAGGTAAAAGCGGTTCAGGAAAAACTACACTTATATCAGTACTTAATGGCACTATCAAGCCAACTCAAGGTGAGGTTAAATTATTCAATAAAAGTTTCGAGGAATTAGATAGAAAGCAGAAAAGTAAGATAACAACTATTTGGCAAGATTTAAGATTAATAGAAGATCTCTCTGCAGAACAAAATGTTAATTGTGGACTACTAGCGGAAAACAATTTTTATTTCGCTTTTAAAAATTTACTAAATATAAGTTCTTTTAAGAAGGCACATAAATATATGCAATTATGTAGACTTCATAACTCTATTTTCGAAAAAAAAATCAGAAAACTATCTGGGGGGCAAAAACAAAGGGTGGCTATAGCTAGATCATTAATTCAAGGATCAAATATACTTCTAGCAGATGAGCCTTTTAATAACCTAGATCCCAAATTGATAACAACAATTAAAAACCTGCTGCTAGAAAATGTAGATAAAAATAATACAAAACAATCTTCTAAGACTGCATTAGTTGCATTACATCGATTAGATTTGCTTAACGATTTCGATAAAGTTATTGGAATAAGGGATGGTAAAATTTTTTTCAATATCAAAAGAACTAACTTAAAGAAGCTTCATTTAGACAAAATATATTAATTAGTTGAATAAATTAAAATTAAACTATACCTCATTATCTTTTCTTCCAATTCTGGTTTGCATACCTCTAGGGTATCAATTGATAACCAATATTCATTTTGGAGGATTTAAATTATTCCAAGAATTCTTAATTTCTGCATTTAATCCCAAGATCGATAATGAAATTATTTTTACCGTAATTAATCGATTAAATGAAACTATCGTAATTGGTTTTTTTAGTTGGTTAGTAAGTATTATTTTTGGAGCAATTTTTGGAATATTATCCTCGAATATTTTTTATAAAATCTTAAATATTCCAAATTTTTTCTACGGCATAGTAAGGTCTTTTCTAACGATGGTTAGATCTATTCATGAAGTGGTTTGGGGAATACTATTAATGCAAATATATGGAATTAATTTTTCAGTAGGAATAATAGCTATATGTATACCTTATATTGCTGTAAATTCAAAAGTTTTTGCTGAACAATTAGAAACTATTGAATACAAAAGTTTTGAATCTATAAATCAAATAAATGCACCTAAATTTTCTTCTTTATTAACTTTAATATGGAATCCAATAATAAATACATTTAAAAACTTTGGTTTATATCGATTAGAGTGTTCGATAAGAAGCACAGTTATTTTAGGACTTTTTGGGATTGGAGGAATAGGTACTAGTATTTTTTTATCTTTCCAAACTTTGAATTTTAGAGAGTTATGGACTTATTTATGGTCTTTAGCAATTTTGATAATTCTTTCTGGATTAATATTCAAAAAAATAAAATTTTACACAACAAATAAAATTCTATCTATTTTTTTTATTGCAGTTTTTTTCATAACAATTTTATTTTCTTTTTCATATTTTCTTTATTTTATTTTTAATATTAATTTTGAAAATTTTAATTCCGTTAGTTCTCTATTTAAATCAAGCTCAGATTTAGGATTATTTGATTTTTTAAAACTTATATCAGAAACAATAATTTTAAGTCTTTTATCAACAGGAATCGCAATTAGTTTACCTCCATTAGTAATAGGAATTTTTAACAACAATACTTCTAAAATTTTTATAAAAATTTTTGCATTTTTATTACGTTTAATACCTACACCTGTAGTACTTCTGACTCTATTAACTTTTAATAATCCTTCTATATCTTTAGCAGCTTTAACATTAGGTCTTCACAACGCCGGCATTACAAGCAAATTACTTTTTTCAAATCTAGATAGCCAAGATAAGAGAAATTATATTGCAATGAAATCTCTAGGAATCTCAAAAAAGACTAGTTGGCTTTTAGGTATATTTTCTCAACAATCAAAAAGTTACTTAGCATATTGCGCTTATAGATCTGACATAATTATTAGAGAAACTGCAATTGTTGGGGTTATTGGAAGCGTTGGTCTAGGTTGGCAATTGCAAGAATCACTAAGTTCCTTCGCATGGCAAGAAGTTACCATAGTTTTGATAGCTTATTGTTCCATCGCAATAGTTGGCGAATTAATAAATGGTAAAATCAAAAATAGTTTAACTTGATTTGAAAGAATAATTTGTTGAATCAAGTAATTATTTTTTCCTGTTATAGTGATTAGTTTACCAAAACAGCTTGTTGTAATTGGAGACAGCTCAGTTTATGGATGGGGAGATAATGAAGGGGGCGGATGGTGTGAGAGACTTAGAAAAGATTGGTGCAATAACCAAAATGGGCCAGTAATATATCAACTTGGCGTAAGGGGAGATGGGATAGAAAAAGTTTCATCTAGATGGGAAAAAGAATGGTCATCTAGAGGAGAAACGAGAAGAAATAAACCTAAAGCAATTTTGTTAAATGTTGGTCTTAACGACACTGCAGCAATTGGTCAGAAAAACGGAAGACATCAATTAGATTTAGATGGATTTGAATATGGATTAGAGAGACTAATTAATGAAATGAACTCTCAAACAAATGTTTTTGTTATTGGTCTGACACCTGTTGACGAACGCAAAATGCCCTTCGCAGGATGTCTATGGTACTCAAATGATTTTTGTAATTCTTATGAAAGGAGAATGGAGGAAGTATGCCTCAATCAGAATGTCCCATTTCTTCCTACTTTTAGAGAAATGTACTCTGATAAAAGAAGTAAAAATTGGATTACTCATGACGGAATTCATCTAAATTCCAAAGGTCATTTCTGGCTTTTCCAAAGACTTAAGAGCTGGGAGATTCTTACAAAATGGAAGGAATCCTAAGCTTTCCAAATATTTTTAATTTCAAAAATATGAATATAAAATAAGAGCATAGATAGCAAAAACAGAAGCAATACTTGTTTGAATAGCATTTACGAATTCATTACTTAATTTATATTTGTTTTGAAATTTAGCACCAATAATACTTTCAGAAAGTGTTGCCAAGAATCCAGAAACTATAACAACTATAAAATGAAATTTTGTAGAAATAATTGATAGACGAAGCATTATAAAAGCCATAATTATTGATCCCAAAACACTAGCTAATGTTCCTTCTATACTTATTCCTCCTTCAGTTCCTCTCTCAACCTTTTTAAGTGATGTTATTAAATATGTTTCTTTACCAAATCTTTTTCCAATTTCGCTGCCAAAAGTATCCGCCAACTTTGCAGCAAAACTTGCAGCAAAACCTACTTTAAACATAACTATGTTTACAGCATTAAATTTGGTCATGATGGCAAGAAATAACCCTGTAGCTGCAGAGCCCCATACATTCTCAGGACCTCTTTTCCCACCTCTTTTTTCAGCTATTCCTTGTTCTTTTTTAAATTTAAAACCAATTTTAGTTACCAGAGATCCAAATAATAAATAAAACACAACAGACATCCAACCCTGCCATGATAAACATCCCCACAAAATTGTGCCTAAAATGCCTGCACTTATCCATCCACCTTTTGTCATCAAAGGAATCTTGCAGAAAATATAAATCAAAATAAAATTAATGCAAAAACCTAAAAAAAATTGATCGATAATCAAACTCATTTTTATCTATTTAATTTAAAATCAATTCTCCATTGATTTAGTATTGATGATGCATTAATACTAGCCGTTGAAGTTCTTAAAATAGTATCAGAAAGTTTAACAAAAGAAATATTATTTTTTTGAAAAAAATCAATTTCTCTAGAGGACCAACCTCCCTCAGGACCAATTACATTCCAAAAAATACCTCCTTTTTTATTAACAAATTCTTGCTGTTTTCTTAACCATTGATTTAAGTCATATGGTGTTTCTTCTCTAGTTATAGAAATTGAAACTCTTTCTTGATTATCTCTATTTTTTATCCATTCAATAATATCCATTTCATTTAAAATTAATGGTTTCCATAATCTTTCACTTTGCTCAACTGCTTCTTTAATAATGGAATTCCATCTCATAAGTTTTCTTTCAAAATTTAAATTTTTGTTAACCTGTCTTTCTGAAAATAATGGTTGTATAAAATCAATCCCTATCTCAGTACACATTTTTAAAATTTCTTCAAAGCCACTTTTCGGAACAACTACAGCGATTCCTAATAAATAAATTTGTTGTTCTTGAAATATGAAAGGTTTTTTTAATTGATTTATGTGTAAATAATCATTTCTAACTTTTATAGCTTTCCATAATGAACCCTCTCCATTGGCTATTAATATTTCTTTCCCAGTTTTTATCCTCATTACTTTATTTATGTAATGGGACTCTTCCTCAGTAAGTTCTAAATCATTGTTCTTGATATTTAATATTCTTTCATGGGAAATAATTAATCTTGTTAAGCCTTGCATTTAAAAATAATTAATCTTTGAAAACTAAGTCTTCATGTTCTTCAATAGCCCAATCATTATTTTCGCCACCAATAATTAACTCTTCAATTTTTACATAATTACTTGATATCTCATTCAAAGAATTAATTAAGATATCTATTGAAAGAGAATCTGAAGTTCCAAAATCAACCCAACATCTAGCCCACAATTCTTGATATTCCATAATTCCTAAATTATGCATTAAGGCAGGAAGAGATTCATCTTTTTGGTTATTATCATATGACATCCAACTTAGATCTGAACCCTCTTCATGAGTTTGCAAATTTTCAGAATTAAAGCCCCCTAACCTTCCTAAAACATACCAACTATCAAAAACCCCATCTAAATAATTTTTTTCGTCTTGAGTTGGTGGTTCTGAAAACCTTATCCATATCCAACAGTTGAATGGATCAACTTCTCTAAAAACAATATTCATATTTAACTAATAGCTTTTTAGATCTATAGCTATTATAAGTAAGTTAACACTAGATAAAAATCCATACCTACAATTTAATTAATAATGCTTGATTTAAAAGAAATATCTTATCAACCTCAGACTGGTGAAAGAAAATTAATAGATAATCTCAATTTAAAAGTTAATGAAAATGAAATAATCTTAATTTGTGGCAAAAGTGGTTCTGGGAAGACAACCCTTCTTGAAATTATTAGTGGATTAACTATTCCTCAAAAAGGAAAAATCACTTGGAATAAAAAAAATTTTTCTTCCAGACAAAGAAGATGGTTATGTGGCTTAGTATTCCAATTCCCAGAAAGATACTTCATAGGTACAACCATTGGTAAAGAATTAAAAATAGGCCATAAATCACTAAGAGAAAAAAATATAGATATCGTCTTAAATAAAGTTGGTTTAAAAAAAATAAATCTTAAGCAACCGCCTGAACAACTAAGTGGAGGTCAACAAAGAAGATTAGCGGTGGCTGTTCAGCTACTTAGAAACCCTTCAATCCTTTTACTAGATGAACCAACTGCTGGGTTAGACTGGTCAATGAAAAATGATGTAAAGAATTTAATTCTTGATCTCAAAAATAAAAATACAATTATTATTGTGACTCATGAACCTGCTTTATTTAATGGAATTCAATCTAGGATGTTAATCCTCGAAAAGGGTAAAATCAAAAATTCTATAAAAGAGAATCATGAAGGATAAGATTGTTCGTGCAACAGCGGCGAATGGAGGAATCAGATTAGTTGCGTTATTAACAACAGAATCTTCATTAGAGGCAAAAAAAAGACATGGTCTTTCATACTTGACCACTTGTATCATAGGAAGAGCATTTAGTGCTTCACTGCTTTTGGCAAGTTCAATGAAGATAATGCATGGGAGAGTTACTCTAAGAGTCAGATCTGACGGACCTCTTAAGGGATTACTAGTGGATGCAGGAAGAGACGGGAAGGTTAGGGGTTATGTAGGTAACCCCAACTTAGAATTGGATCTTGTCAAAACAAATAATAAATATTCCTTTAATTTCACAAAAGCATTAGGTACAGGGTATTTAAATGTTATTAGAGATAGTGGAAGTGGAGAACCCTTTACAAGTACTGTAGAACTAGTGAACGGTAATATTGCAGAAGACTTAGCTTCATATTTATATCATTCAGAACAAACTCCTTCTGCTGTATTTATTGGAGAAAAAATTCAAAATAAAAATTTAATTTGTAGCGGGGGGCTATTAGCTCAAGTTTTACCAAAAAAAGATACTGACCCATTACTTGTTTCACTTCTTGAGGAAAGATGTAAAGAAATTAATTCTTTCAGCGAAGACCTATTTCAGTCAAAAGGTAATCTGCTTTCTTTAATAAGAAATATATTTCCCGATATTGACGATAAATCAATATCTGAAAAAGCTCGTTCCCAAGAAGTTAGTTTTATGTGTAAGTGTTCCAAACAAAGAAGTTTAAATGCAATGAAAATGCTTGATAAGTCAGAGTTAGAGGATATCCTCAATAAAGAAGGGGAAGCGGAATTGGTTTGTGAATTTTGTAAGAATAAATATTTGATAAATTATGAAGAAATTAAATCTATGATAGAAGATTCTTCATAAGAATATTACACCTAGCCATAGAATTACTATGGCAGGAATACTTTGAACTTTTTGTATTGACAAAGAATTATTTGATATTTCTTGAATGAAAGAATTATTTTCAAGTAATCCCCCGAAAATCAAACCTATTGATAGAAAAGTAACACTCCATCCTAAAGAGCCTATGAATCTTTTACCTGATTTAATTTGAGTATAGGTAAGAATTAATGTTGATAAAGAGAGTAAAAGTCTATTATTTGAATCTGGACTGATAAATAGCAAAATTAAAAATAATATACCTACCGATAATTTTACTGAAAGGTTATCAAAGGAAGGGGGAGTTATTCTAGGGAGACTATATTGACTTGAGGGATTATTGTTATTGTTTAAATTTTTAATCTTAGAGAGAAGTGGGAAATTATTGGTTGTACTTTGATTAATTTCTTTTTCCTTCTTTGAAGCATTCTCAGCTGCATAACTTACATTTCCTGACTGTCTTGCTTTTAAACTGCCCATCAGTAGTTGGTCATAGGAAGATTCTATCTTTGCTTTTAAAATTAAGTCTTCACCAGCATCTTTCACTTTAATATCTCTTGCTCTCTGGATGTCTTCGAAAGCAGCATCTTTGCTAACACCTAAAATTTCGTAAGGTGATTTCTCTTTATCGTCTTTACTACTGTTTGAATCCAAAATTTTTTTACCAATACTAACAGATTAACCAATTTTATAATCCATTAAGACTTTATAAAACAATTGGTTCAACTCCACTAACAACAGGTGCCACTTTTTTCAGATTAAAATTGTTGTTATCTTCAACAAATTGATTTAGATTCCATTCGTTTTTAAAAAGAATAACTGGTCTATTCCAACAATCTTTAACTATCTTACAATTAAAAACTCTTCCAAGTTCTTCAATAGCTTGCCATCCATCAGAAACCCATCTAGCCAACTGATATGGCATTGCCTCAAGAATTGCATCTACACCATATTCGCTCTTTAACCTATGAGTTACTACTTCCAACTGTAATTGACCAACAGCTGCGAGTATAGGATCCCTTTTGCTCTCATCAAAGTCATAAAGAACCTGCACAGCCCCTTCTTCACGAAGTTCATTCACACCTTTTCTAAAATTTTTAAATGCTGAAGGATTTGGATTTCTTAGCCAACTGAATATTTCAGGACTAAAAGATGGTATACCTTCGTACTCTAGATGAGTTCCTGTATAAAGAGTATCTCCAATTGAAAACATTCCTGGATTATTTAGGCCAATAACATCACCAGGATAGGCATCATCAACTACTTCTCTATCTTGTCCAAAAATTTTTTGTGGTCTTGATAATCTTATTGTTTTCCCAGTTCTGGAATGTTTAACTGACATATCTTTTTCGAATTTTCCACTACAAACTCTTATAAAAGCAACCCTATCTCTGTGCTTTGGATCCATGTTTGCTTGAAGCTTAAAAACGAACCCACTAAATTCATCACTTGCAGGATCAATATCTCCTTTATTACTATTTCTTGGTGTTGGTTTTTGAGCCATTTTTAGAAAACTATCTAAAAATGGTCTGACCCCAAAATTAGTCATTGCAGATCCAAAGAAAACGGGGGTTAAAGATCCATTAAAAACTTTTTCTCTTTCAAATTTTGATCCGGCCTCATCAAGAACCTCTAACTCTTCAAGTGAAATCTCAAGTAAATCTCTTTCTACATATTTTGAAAGCTCTTTATGTTCAAGACTTAGTCTCTTTTCATTTGATTGTCTCCCTCTCAAGGCTTTATCAAATAAAATCACCTCTCTTGAAAATCTATCAATAACTCCTCTAAATTCTTCGCCACTCCCAATTGGCCAGTTGATAGGTAAAGTATTTAATCCAAGTTCTGATTCAATTTCATCAAGTAAAGAAAATGGATCTCTTCCGGGTCTATCCATTTTATTTATAAACGTAAAAATTGGTATTTTTCGCATCTTGCAAACTTCAAATAGTTTTCTAGTTTGAGGTTCTAGTCCTTTAGCAGCATCTTCCAACATAACTGCATTATCAGCAGCCGCTAATGTTCTGTAAGTATCTTCCGAAAAATCTTGATGGCCTGGTGTATCTAATAGATTGATTACTGATCTTTCATATTCAAATTGCAATACAGTTGATGTAATTGAAATACCTCTTTGTTTCTCAAGTTCCATCCAGTCTGAAGTAGCTTTTCGCTGATTACCCCTAGCCTTTACTGCTCCTGCCTGTTGAATTGCCCCTCCATACAAAAGAAGCTTCTCAGTAAGTGTAGTTTTCCCGGCATCTGGATGTGAAATAATTGCAAAATTTCTTCTTTTATTTACTGCTTCCAGTATATATTCATTATTTGAAATTTTACTACCTAAGCTCATTTATCTAAAATAAGGTCCTTTCACTTAGTTCTTAAAGATTACCATAGACTATTAAATATTTATCACCATCTTCAAACACTTCTAAAGAAGATAGGTTATTCTCTAAAGTGAAATTTTTTAATTCTTTTAAAGTATAAGAAGCTTTCAAAGATGCATAAAAATCATTAGTCAAAATCTCATCATATTTATTTGAACATTGTGCTTTAAGTTCTAGTGCAGACTTTTCATCTAGTGGCCTTTTTAAGTCCTTGTGAAAATTTATAGTGATTTTACAAGACAAACTTTTTATGACTTTAAAGAAATCCTCAAGACGGGTAATATGGTGAATTAAACTGTTACTTACAAGTAAACTTATTTTCTTTTTTATTAAAAAATTAGTTAATTTAATGTCTTTGATATCAGAACAAATATAGTGTAAATTTTTTAATTTTTTTTGATTCGAAGAAATATTTTTTTTATATTCTGCTCTCAAAATCATCTCTTTAGAACCATCTATCCCAATTACTTTAGTATCTGGCCACTTTAGTGCTAATTTCTCAGATATGTTTCCTGGACCGCACCCTAAATCAACAATTAAATCTTTTTCATTTAAAGAAATATTTTTCCTCATAAGATAATAATTAATTTGATTAATTAGATCCGTCTCCCCCTCCGAGAAATCAGCTTCGTCGTAAGAAATGACCTGCTCTTTTCCTTCCATTAATTCAGGTTCAGGGATTCTTTCCATATTATTTTTTCAAACAAAGATTTCATATTAAACATAATTCTACACAAACCGTTAAATAGTGGTAAGAATAGTTGCAGACTCTACAGGTAGAGTTATTCTTCCAGTACGGGTTACTTACATACATTTTTTATCGTGACTGTTGCACCAAATAAAGCTTCATCAGAGAGCAACTCCAATAATCTTAAAAAAGATGATTTTCCAAAGACGGCACCAGCTGCTTATCCTGTCTTTTTTAGATCTTACAGTAGGAAAACTTCCTCTGGTAAAAGGGAGAACTGGAACGAAGTAGGCAAGAGAAATTTATCGGGCTTAAAAGAATTAGGAAAACTGTCTGATGAAGAATTGTTATTAATGAAAGAGATGCAAAGTAACCAAAAAGCCCAACCTTCAGGGAGATGGTTATGGATTGGAGGAACTCCTTGGATTAGTAAGAAACAAAATTTCTCTGGAGCATACAACTGTACTTCAACAAACCTAATTGATTGGGAAGCCTTCGCTTTGATGATGGACTTAGCAATGATGGGATGTGGAACAGGTGCAATAATTGAGCCTCACTTTATCAACAAACTACCTACAGTAATAAATAAAATAAATATCAAATCAGTTAGTGAAGTTGGAATAACTCCCAAAGGTCAAAGAGAAGAAAAATCATCTCTTGAAATTAAAGGAAAAGATCTTCATATCAAAGTAGGAGATAGCAGAAGAGGCTGGGTAGATAGCTATAAATATCTTCTTGAGGCATCAAGTAACGAAAGTCTTGAAAGAGAAATTGATGTTTATATTAATTTGGAAGATATTAGACCTGCGGGAGAATCATTGAAAGGTTTCGGTGGTATGGCAAATCCTATTAAATTAAAAGATCTTTACTCTAGAGTCGCATCACTTCTTGGAAAGGCAGTTGGTAGGAAATTAAGTACTGTAGAGTGTTGTTTATTAATTGATGAAGCTGCAGTAACTATTGTTGCAGGGAATATAAGAAGAAGTGCTGGTATGAGACAATTTGCCTCCCATGATAATGAGGCTGCCTCGGCAAAAGAAAATCTGTGGAGCCAAGATGAAAATGGTAATTGGAGAATAGATCCTGAAAAAGATGCCCTCAGAATGGCAAACCATACCAGGGTTTACCACACAAAACCCTCTTATCAAACTGTTTTGGATGCTGTCACAAAACAATTTCATTCAGGCGAGGGGGCCATTCAATTTGCTCCAGAAGCAATCGCAAGGTCAAATGCAGATATTCTCAAAGATAATGAATTGAGAAGAGAGTTTATAGAAATTTACTCAGAACAGGGAAAGGATGAAGCGAGAAATTGGATAAACAAAAGTTATGGTCCATTTTCTGATGAAGAACTAGATCACAGGATGAGTAGATATGGACTAAACCCTTGTGGGGAGATTTTGGGAAATGATTTTCACTGCAATCTAGCCGAAGTTCATTTAAATCAAATTGATCCCAAAAATTTTGAAGAGCAAAAAAAGGCTTTTAAAGCAGCAGCTCTTTCGGTAGCTTGCTTACTAAATCATGAATTTGAAGTTGAGCGTTATAGAAAAAGTAGAGAATATGATCCTATTGTAGGGGTAAGTTTCACAGGATTATTTGATTTTTGTGTCCATGCCTTTGGGACACCATGGTTGAAGTGGTGGGAAGCAGGAAGGCCAGATAGCAAGGAAGGAGATGTTTTTAAAAAGAAAGAAGCTCAATTCTTAGATTCTTGGAGAAAAATAGTAAAAGAAACTGTCTGGGAATATTGTGATAAACATAACCTTAGAAGACCAAATCGATGTACAACTGTGCAGCCAGCTGGAACTAAAAGCCTCCTAACTGGAGCAGCTCCAGGATGGCATCCGCCAAAGGCTCAAAGATTCATAAGAAGAATAACGTTCAGGAAAAATGATCCCATTGCATTAGCTTGCATGGATTATGGTTACTCAGTAGTTCCATCTCAGTCTGATAAAGATGAGAATGGATGTTTACTTGATAATCCATTTGATCCAAGATGTACAGAATGGTTAGTTGAAATTCCCACAGAAGTTAGTTGGGCAAATATAGATGGTGCAGACCAGATAGATATCAACAATTTCTCTGCATTAGCTCAATTTGATTTTTACATGCAGGTGCAGAAATTTTATACAGAGCATAATACCTCTGCAACT
>QCQN01000022.1 GCA_003212175.1 Prochlorococcus sp. AG-449-P16 | reverse complement strand
AAAAAATTTATATGAAGAATTAGGACTCAAAAGGACAGCTACCAAAAGTGAAATTAAATCTTCATACCGTTCATTAGTCAAAAAACATCATCCTGATACTGGGGGCGACAAAGAGCGCTTCATGGCGATACAAAATGCATGGGAGACTCTTAATGATCCCATAAAAAAAGAAAATTATGATAAACAATTTTTCCCTTCATATTCTTCTTCATATTCTTCATTTAATGAGCAAAACGAAAATTGGGAGGGAGAAATTAACTCAAAAAAGAATAGTTCTTCATTTAAGGATAAAGAGGTTCGTAATTGGATAAAAGATATCTACAATCCATCAAATAGATTGATAACTCAAATAATCAAACCTTTAAATACTGAAATTAAAGAACTGTCGGCTGATCCTTATGATGAGAAACTTATGGAAAATTTTTGTAATTACATTAGCCTTTCGCAAAAAAAGATAGATAAAGTTGACAAAATTTATAATTCTAAGTTGGTACCAAAAGCTATCTCATCTTTAGGTTTAGATCTTTATCATTGTTTTTCTCAAGTTAAAGATGCTTTATCTGAACTTGAAAGATATACACAAGGATACGTAGATGATTATCTATTTGATGGTAAAGAAATGATGAAGGAAGCGAAAAGAATTCAAATGAAGATGACTTCCTATAAAAAAATAAAAGTTATCTAAATATTTAACCTGAAATAACATATTCCTTGAGCTGATCTAATTTTAACCAAACATCAGGTACTGGACGACGCCACCTTACTTGAGCATATTCCTCTTTGACACTTAGTATCTCACCAGGGCCTTCAAATACATAACTAGGCAAATCTGAGTCGCTTGCTAGTGCCTCTATACTTTTTAAATAGACATCCCTATCTACAAAAACCAAGCTTCCTTTCTTAAGGGGTTTCTTTGGTATTGGCTCAGTCATTAAAAATTTACAGGATTTATACAAAATATATTACACAAAATTATTCCAAGTAAAAATAGAAAACAAAAGATTAATTTAGATAAATTGCAACCACCTAAAAAATTTAATAGCATTTATAGGTTTATATCTAAAAATATGCGTCTTTTACTACTTGGCTGCACTGGATTTGTTGGGAGAGAATTAGTACCAACATTAATTAAAGAGGGTCATGAAATTTTTGTTATAAGCAGAAACCCAATCAGTAAATTAAATATAAATATTGATTTCAAAAAAATTAAATTTCTAAAAATAAATCTTTCTGAAGAATTTAATTGGAAAAATAATAACTTTTTGGAAATTTTAAAAAATATTGAAGGAATTATCAACTTAACAGGTGAACCAATAGCAGATAAAAAATGGACTTTATCACAAAAAAAGGAGATCGAAAAAAGTAGGATTAATACTACAAAGTTTTTGATGAAAACACTGAAAGAATTTAAGATAAATCCAAAAGTAATAATTAGTGGATCAGCAATTGGTTTTTACGGTACAAGTTTATCCAAAGAATTTTCTGAAAATAGCGAGGGAGGTAATGATTTCTTAGCAAATATTTGTAAAAAATGGGAAGCTGCTGCTGCTGAAAAACCTTTTTTTTCAAGATTAGTTATTTTTAGAATTGGAATTGTTTTAGAAGCAGAGGGTGGGGCATTAGGGAAAATGCTTCCCGTTTTTAAGCTTGGATTAGGAGGTCCAATAGGGGATGGTATGCAATGGATGAGCTGGATTCATAGAAGTGATTTGTGTACTTTAATATCTAATGCATTAGTTGATAAAAAGTATTCAGGAGTATTTAACGCTGTGGCCCCAAAGCCAGTATTAATGAAAGATTTTTCTAAAACTTTAGGCAAATGCATTAATAGGCCTAACTTACTCCCAGTTCCTGGAGCAGTGCTTAAATTACTTTTGGGAGATGGGGCAAAAGTTGTATTAGAAGGACAAAAAGTAATAAGCAATAAACTCAAAAATTATAATTTTAAATATCCTCTTCTTGAGAAAGCAATTTACGCCGCCACCAAGAATTAATACCATTTGCTAAAGCACCTATAATGAGAATTGTTATTAATGGGACAATGAGAGGATTCCAGACTCTCTGAATTAAATCTATAAAAAATAATTCTCCACTTAATTGCATAATTATTGCAAAAACAAAAAATATTGCAAAAAAAATTACTGTGAATAAGTTTATTAACAACAAATTATCAATTATTTGCTTTAAGCTGTTTCGATTATTTTCGCTAGTCATTTTTTATGACAAAATTCATATCATCAACCATCTTAATACAAGCATTGTTTTCACCTAGTCTTTTTTTTGCATCTTGATTACATGAAATCAAAAAATTCTTATCTATCTTAATTAGATATATTACTTCAATGATTAAACTTATTGTCTGATTTATTTGTTCATTCTTATTTTTATAATCACTGGCGCAAAAAACAAATTTTCCCAGCAAACGTCTCTGAGCTTCTGCAAAAGATTTTGTAAATTGTGGACCTTTACCTTCTATCTGAATAATTGGTTTTCCTAATCCGACCGCTTGTTCTGCTGCAGTTCCTGCCATGCAGATACAACATCTACTTTTCAATAATACATTTTCAAAAGTATTCCAATAAAAATTTACTTTTAAAGATTTATATTGATATCTCAAGAGATTCTTCGCATTAATTTTTTCTAAGAAAACCCATTTTCTTTTTTTTAATATCTCCTGTATTTCTGAAGAAGAAAGAGCATTAACTAATGCAAAATTAAATTCAATTTTTTGAAAATAACGCAAATCTGAAATAGTCTCTAATACTTCTAAAATTAAAATAAAATTATCCCGAATTTCAGGATATCTACTTCCCGGAAATAGTCCAATACTTAATTCAGATTGCTTAAATTCTTTGTCCCTATTAACAAACTTATCCATAAATGGATTACCAAAAAAAAATACTTTCTTTTTTAATTGCAAAGTCAAATCATTAGCCGTAAGAAAATCTCTTGTATATATACTTTTTACCTTTTTTGATAGCAAAAAAAATTTAGAGGGCCATGGTAATTTTAACTTCCCTTCATAATGACTTGAATAGGCAACTAAATATATAAAAAAATCTTTTTTACATATCCACGCAAAAGATAATGGCACAATATCGCCAACGACAAAAAAGTAGTTATATTTCTTTCTTATTTTATAAGTTAAATATAATTTTTTTAAGAGATAAATTATTTCTCCTCCAAATATCTCAATTAATCTTCCTTTAAAAGAATTATAACCGATACCACCAGTACGAAATTCTTTAGTTTTTCCAATAATCTTAATTTTTTCCTTTTCGTAATGCATCCCTCTACCAACAATTGGGAGAGCATCTACAGAAAAACCACTATTTATTAACTGCTTAGCTATTAGACTCCCGGATAGATCCTCTCCATGACCATTACTCAATAATAAAATTTTGAACAATTTAAAAATCCAACCATTTTTTGACTTTTGTCAATTCAGGCCAATTTGGATATCTACTAAATCCGTCTTCAACTGATTCTTTTAATTCTTTTTTAACATCAGGCATCATCATTGACATTTTTTTTATTAAATCAACATGATCCCTAACACCTTTATTTTTTGTTGCCAAAAGTGCTAAAGACAAATTCATTCTTGCCTGTGGATCTTGCTGATTCAGTCGAACAGCTTGTCTTGCAGCTACTAAAGCTTCTTCATTATTTTTTAATAGTAATTGAAGCCATGATAGACATGTCCAAGCAGCAAAATGATTTGGTATTTGCTCAATAATTATTTTGAAATCTTGAACAATAGGTATTAAATCTTGACTAGCTTTATATTTGGATAAAGCTGCATTAAAATCCTCTTCTATAGAATTAGTTTCTTTATTCATTAAATTTAAACGGCAAAAGAGCTCCCACAACCGCAAGTTTGAGAAGCATTAGGGTTTACAAAATTAAAACCACCGCCAATTAATTCCTTACTAAAATCTAATTGCATTCCATAGATGTATAAAAGACTTTTAGGATCACAGACAACTTGGAAGCTTTGATCGGAATCTAATGAATATTCATAAACTTTATCATCAGCTTTGATCTCATCACTTAATATAAAATCCATTGTATAACTCATTCCACTGCAACCTCCTGACCTTACTCCCACTCTAAGAGCTTTTTTATCAATTTGACTTTTTAGTAAATTTGAAATTTGCTCTATGGCATCGTTAGTAATTAAGATTCCTTTCCCATCATTTGAGTTCTTAATTTCTTGTTCGACTTTTACATTTCCCATAAAGAAAGATTACTTCTAAACATAATATAAAAACTTAAACGAAAGTATGCATAGAACAAACAATTTCCAAACTTGATTTGTTATAATTTTAAGAAAAAGTGAAAATTGCAATAGTCGGTTCTGGATTAGCTGGCCTAACGTCGGCAGTAAATTTAGTTGAAGAAGGTCATGAGGTAGAAATTTACGAAAGTAGATCTTTTTGGGGAGGAAAAGTCGGAAGTTGGGAAGATAAGGATGGCAACCACATAGAGATGGGATTACACGTCTTTTTTTATAATTATGCAAATCTATTTAAATTAATGAAAAAAGTGGGAGCATTGGATAATTTACTTCCAAAAGATCATACCCATCTATTCATAAACAAAGGTGGTAATTTAAAATCTCTAGACTTTAGATTCCCATTAGGAGCGCCATTTAACGGACTTAAAGCTTTTTTCACTACAGAACAACTTACATTAGTTGACAAGTTCAGAAATGCTCTAGCTTTAGGCACAAGTCCAATAGTAAGAGGATTAATAGATTATGAAGGTGCAATGAAAATTATTAGAGATCTTGATAGGATCAGTTTTAAAGAATGGTTTTTAAATCATGGGGGAAGTGAACGTAGTTTAGAGAGAATGTGGGATCCCATTGCATATGCTTTGGGTTTCATAAATTGCAAAGATATTTCAGCAAGGTGTATGCTCACTATATTCATGATGTTTGCTTCAAAAACAGAAGCCTCTAAACTTAATCTTTTAAAAGGGTCTCCTCATAAATGGCTAACAAAACCTATAGTCGATTACATCACAAGCAAAGGAGCTAAAATCCACTTAAACCATAAGGTAGAGGAAATTATTTATGAAAAGAAATCGTCATCTTACTCAGTTAACCAATTAAAAATATCTTCTCCTGAAGGAACTAAAACAGTTTTTGCCGATAAATTTCTAGCAGCCTGTGATGTCCCAGGCATAAAAAAATTAATTCCAAAAGAATGGTATCAATTTAAGGAATTTGAAGGTCTTAAAAAACTTAGAGCCGTAGCAGTTGCTACTATCCAATTAAGATATGATGGTTGGGTGACTGAATTACAGAAAAACAATTCTGGAGACTCTCCCACTGGACTTGATAACCTTCTATATTCTGCTGATGCCTCTTTTAGTTGTTTTGCTGATTTAGCACTAGCAAGTCCAGCAGATTATAGAAAAAAAGGTATGGGTTCACTACTTCAATGTGTTTTAACTCCTGGTGATAAATGGATGGGAAGATCCACAGAGAGAATTACCAAAGAAATAGATGCAGAAGTTCGCCGTCTATTCCCATCTTCTGCAAATCTTAAATTACTTTGGAGTAACGTAGTACAAATTCCTCAATCCCTATATAGAGAATCTCCTGGAATGGAACCATTCAGACCCAATCAAAAAACATCTATTTCTAATTTCTTTATGGCAGGTAGTTACACCAAACAAGATTATATAGACTCTATGGAGGGAGCAACAATGAGTGGTCATTTGGCTGCAGCTGCAATTTTAGAAAAGAAAGCCGAATTAGCAAAAAATCTTGCAGTTAGTTAACTAATGGGTACTTGGCTAAAACATGACGTAATAACAGTTGTTAATGCGCCTCTTGAAAATGTTTGGAATACATGGAGTGATTTGGACTCGATGTCACTTTGGATGAGTTGGATTGAATCAGTAAAAACAGTCGATGAAGAAACCACAACATTACCAGATTTAACAGAATGGACTTTAGCGGCAAATGGTTTTAAATTTAAATGGAAAGCTCAAATTGTTGAAAGAATCGATAAAAGTAAACTTAAATGGAAATCTATTGGAGGTTTACCAACCGAAGGATCAGTTGTTTTTGAAAGTAAAAGCGATCAAATAACAACAGTGAATTTAGCGATAACCTATGAGCTTCCTAAAATGATTGCTAGGTTTATGGAAGAAAATATTTTAGGTAAAATGGTCACTAACGAATTACAGGCCAATATTGATAGATTTAAAGACTTAGTTGAGAAGAATTATAAAAAAGATTTTTCTAGCTAAAAATATTAATTGCAACATCTAGAAGTCCTTCAAAGGTATATTTTTGTGCCTGACTATCAACTCGGCCAAAAATCTTTTTACATATTTTTGTGGTTTGAGGTCCAATGGTTAGGAATTTAGTTTGATCTAAATATTTTAACCATTCTTTACCAAATGCTTTTTCTAGTAAAACAGAGGAATTTGATACAGTTTTACCACTTGAGAAAATAATTGCATCTACTTGTTGATTAGAAATAACATCAATAGTTTCTTCTGGGATTGAATCAGGACACCTAGTCTCATATGCGGCAACTTCAAAAACACGCGAGCCAGCCTTTCTAAATTCATCTGCAATAAGATTTCTGCCTCCTGTTTGGACTCTTGGCAAGAATACTCGAAGTCCATAACCAGATATTGGGAAATTATCAATTAAACTTTCTGCAACAAATTCTGGAGGTATGAAATCAGCTTTAATCCCAAAATCATCAAGGGTTTTTGCAGTTTTTTCTCCAACTACAGCAATTTTTGTTTTTTTCGAACACTCTTTTAACGAACTATTCAAATATCTAAGTCTCTTGTCTACAAATTTAATACCATTACTACTTGAAAAAATAATCCAATGAAAATCATTTATAAGATTTAATGCTTCATCAAGGGGATTTAAATCATCAGGATCACCAATACTTATTGCAGGCAAATCGTATATCTTGGCTCCCTTGCTTGAGAATATTTTTTTTATATCCACTATCCCTTCTATTGATCGAGTAATAATTATATTTCTTTGATCAAGAGGCAGATCAAATATTTGCATCTTTACCCTCAACATTATTAATTTGATTTTTATTCTTTAATTCATCTAATATTTTCAAAACTGATAGTCCTTTATCTAGAACAATATCATCTTTAAAAATTATATCTGGTACTCTTCTCATCTCTATTCTTTTTCCTAAATTATGTCTTATTGAGCTTTTAACTTTATTTAAATTTTCCACAATTTCTTTCCTTACTGACTCTTTAGCAGTTGAAGTAATATAGATTTTACAGTGTTGTAAATCAACTGATAAATCAACCTTAGAAATATTCACAAAATGATCTCTAATAAGATCATTTTCCAAATCATTTTGCAATATAAGGGTTATTTCTTTTTTTAATAGAGAAGAAACTTTTGCAAGACGGTAATTATTTGGCATTATGATTGTAAATTTAATGGATTTGTCATCGCTTGCAAGACGAAATAAAGAGTTATGAATGCACTTAAAACAGAAGATATCAAACCTACTATTGTTAGTGGATTTGATCTATTTTTGAATAAAGGTTCAAGTAATGCAACAAGGCCGCCTGCAATAATTGATATTAAATACTTTGGGTATCTTGCAACATTAGAAAAAAATTCGCCCATTAGCTCCACAAATAGAATACTTTTTTAGCTAAGTTTTAACAAACATTAAACAGCATGATTACATTATATCAATTTAGGCATAGCGCTTTTTGTTTAAAAACAAGGATGGCACTACATGCAAAAAAACTTCAATATCGAGTTGAAGAGGTAACACCTGGAATAGGTCAATTTGAAGTTTTCAAGTTATCAGGACAAAAACAAGTTCCTGTAATAGTCGATGTTAATGATCAAATTATTAATGATTCTTCAAATATTTGTGAATATATTGATAAGAAAAATGATACGAATAAACTCTTTCCTGAAGACCCAATTTTATTTGCTCAATGCAAACTAATTGAAGATTGGGCAGATACTACAATGGCTTCAACTTGTAGAAAAGTTTTAATAAAATCTGCAATAGAAAATCCACAACTAAGAACTGCTCTACTTCCTGATGAAATACCCTCTTCGTTGAAAAGTATTGTTGATAAACTGCCCTTTGGAAATCTTAGTAAAATCTCTAATCTAGTTTTATCCTCTAAAGATAATTTAGAACTTCAAAGATTGCTTGAAGCTTTATCAAAATCATTGATTAACAAAAAATATTTAGTTGGAGATAGTTTGACTATTGCAGATATCTCAATTGCTGCTCAATTATCCCTGCTTAAATTTCCAAAGTCTTCAGGACCAATCCTTTCAGGAGAGGGAAGTCAAGAATATATTAATAATCCTTATCTAGAAAATCTCTTTATATGGAGGAACAATTTAGAGGAATATCTTTTTAGCGCTAATTCCCAATATATTTAAAGATCAACTTGTATTTATTTGTTTTAATAGCCTGTGTGGACAAGTCGCCAACTTTTGAACCATAGGAGGCTATATATTGTACTCCGCAAATTGATGGTTTGATCGAATTATCAAGTCCCAACATTTCTTCGGAACATTTTTGAAATTTACTTATTGTCTCTACCTGATTAATCCGTGAAGCACCTGGCTGATGAGCAGTTTGTATAAATAGCTCATCAGCGAAAAAAATATCATCATCTTGGATCTGATTTCTTCCTGTAATTCTTGAATCAATATAAAAATCATCTTTTAAATAAATAATTTGATTATTAATAGATTGAGGATCATTTACAACCTTGATTAAGGTGTCACCAAACATTGCTTTTCCAATAGATTCAGAGTTTTTTGCACGATTACCAACAATTAAGCCTGAATCATTCTTAAAGAAATTTACTTTATAAATAACTGGCTCTTCTGAATCATTAATTGTATCTTGAGAGGTAACAAGCCAATTCCCCTCAAACCATTTAGGATAAATTAAATCTTTAGAGGTGTCAGATAATTTAAAATCTGGCAAATATAATTCTGGCCATTGATTTGCACGATTTTCCAAAAACTCTCGTACATTAGGATCTACTTGAGCAAAAGAACTTTCTAAAAAAATTCCTTGAAAAGTCAAGCAAAGAATTAATCCAAGAAGAATTTTCATTATGTCAAACCCACTAATAAGAGCATCTGATCATTATGTATTATTAGAGCCAGATTCAAAAGAAAAAATTGTATCAAAGAAGGAAGCAATTTTATGGTTAAAGAATTGGATTAGTAAGACAGAATCACAAACAATATATCAAAAAATAGAAGATCCTGATAATGAATTTTTTGAAGAATTATTGGAAAGCACTTATGAATTAGAAATAAAAATAGGATATGTTATCAAATGGTTTGCAGTAAGAATTAAACCAGATTAACTAATTATTTCCTTATAAATTGCATTAATTATTTTCATAGCAACTTCTTCAATATTTTCCCTTTTTACCTGAATTCTTAAATCTGCTTGAGAATACAAATTTTCTCTAGATTGCAAAATACTCATATATAAATCATTTAGATTCTTTCCTTGAAGTAGTGGCCTGTTTTCAATTTCATTTTTCAATCTTTCAATTGCTATATCTTTGTCGAGATCTATCCAAGCAATTATTCCCTGTCTTAAGATACCCCAGTTGTCTGATTTGGTAACTATTCCTCCCCCAGTTGAGATTACTAATGAAGGAATTTTGATAGTTTCTTTGAGACAATTTGCTTCTAATTCGCGGAAATTCTCTTCTCCTTCATCATTAAAAATTTGATTGATAGATTTTTTTGCCAACTTCTCTATTAATGAATCTAAATCAATGTATTTATACTTCAGTAATTCAGCAAGCTTTAAACCAGTTTGTGACTTACCAGAACCCATCATTCCTATTAAAAATATGTTTCTACCCTTGATAGTATGAACTGTTTTTTCGATAATGGATTGTTCCATAAAGACAAAAGTGTATTTAAAACCTTAAGATAGTATTATTGCAGACAGGTATGACCTATACACAATCCAAACCATTACATGGAAAAGGACGTGAATGCGTCATAACTCGACGTGCCTGCTTTAGTTCTAGTCACCGTTATTGGCTGCCTGAAAAAAGCCCAGAAGAAAATTTATCTCTTTTTGGAAAGTGCAGTATTGCTCCAGGTCATGGTCATAATTATGAACTAATTGTTTCAATGGGCGGAGAACTTGACTCTGATGGAATGGTACTTAATCTCTCTGATGTAAAACACTCTATTAAAGATAAGGTTACTGGACAATTAGATTTTCGTTTTTTAAATGATGTCTGGCCTGAATTTAATGTTAACAATCAAGAGGGTATACTTCCCACAACCGAAGCATTAGTAAAGGTCATTTGGAATCGTCTAAAGGATGATTTACCTCTTACAAGTCTAAGGCTTTATGAAAACCCAAATTTATGGGCAGATTATTTTGGAAAAAACATGGAAGCATTTTTAACAGTTCAAACTCATTTTGCAGCAGCTCATAGACTTGCAAAAGAAGAGATATCCTTTGATGAAAATAAAAAAATCTATGGAAA
Organism: Prochlorococcus sp. AG-449-P16; assembly: GCA_003212175.1. Taxonomy (GTDB): domain Bacteria; phylum Cyanobacteriota; class Cyanobacteriia; order PCC-6307; family Cyanobiaceae; genus Prochlorococcus_A. The sequence continues at coordinate 5,284 of QCQN01000022.1, read as the reverse complement.
ATGTGCAAGAGTTAATGGACATGGCCACAACTATCTTGTTGACATAACTGTAAGAGGAGACATTGATAAAAGAACAGGAATGGTTTGCGACTTGTCTGCCCTCCAAGAGATAATTAATGATTTGGTTGTTGAACAACTTGATCATACTTTTCTAAATAAAGACATCGAATTTTTCCATAATTGTGTTCCAACTGCTGAAAATATAGCTTTATATATATCTGATATTCTTAAGAAACCAATACACAACCTTGGTGCAAAATTACACAAAATAAGACTCCAAGAGAGTCCAAACAATGCTGCAGAAATTTATGTTGATCAAAAGTTAACCAATTCATTGAAGTTAAAATTTGAAAATAGTTTAGTCACACAAACTTGAGTATCCCAAGAGTAATAATTGTTATAGCATCTAGTCTTGATGGAAGAATTGCATTTCCTAGAGGTGGAGAATCGCATCTTGGAAGCGAAGAAGATAAAAAAATGTTAAATCAAAACTTATCAATGGTTGATGCCACAATTTTTGGTTTAGGTACTTTAATAGCTCATCAATCAACTTATCTAATTAAAAATCTCAATGATAATGACGGAGTAAATATATCAAAAAGTCAACCAATTTCTATAGTTGCTTCAAATAGCAAAAAATTTAACAGAAATTGGAAATACTTTCATCAACCAATTAGAAGATGGCTAATAAGCTCAAGTAAAGTTGATAATTCGTCGAATAATAACTTCGAAAAACAACTCTTTTTCGAAGATTCATGGGGAAAAACTTTAATTTCACTCAAAAAACAAGGGATAAATGATATAGCTCTTTTAGGAGGGGCAAAACTTATAAATTCATTTATAAAAGAGGATCTAATAACAGATATAAAAATTACTATAATCCCAAGAATTATTGGAGGTAGATATACATGGATACCTCCAGAACAAACAAATGAGATTTTTAATCTCAAAAGACTATGGGAAATAAAATCAATTAAAAATTTAATGAATAATGAAATCCATGTTCATTACAAAAAAATTTGAAATAGATTTAATAATAAATGAACCAAAAACTACATAAAGTTGAAGTCAAATTGTCAATTAAGGAAATCTCCAAGGAGATATGGAATAAATTAGCAAATGAAATCAATAATCCATTTTATGAATGGACCTGGCTTAAAAACCTTGAAGTATCAAAAAGTGTTTCAAGAGAAACTGGTTGGCAGCCTTTATATTTTGTTGTTTATAAAAATGAAGAAATATTAGGAATTGCTCCACTTTTTTTAAAAAATCATAGCTATGGAGAATTCATTTTTGATCAATCATTTGCAAGATTGGCTCAAGAGCTGAATTTAAATTATTACCCTAAATTAATTGGAATGAGTCCTTATAGTCCTATAAATGGATATCAATTTCTTTATAAAAAAAATACAGATAAGAAAGAAATTACAAATTTACTTATAAACCATATCGAAAGCTTTGCGATTACAAACAAAATTTTAAGTTGTAATTTTTTATATATTGATGAAAGTTGGGGCAACCATCTTAAATCTTTGGGATACCATGAATGGATAAATTCAAGCAGTGAATGGAGGAGTAATGGAGAAAAAACGTTTGATGATTTTCTTTGCAGATTCAACTCTAATCAGAGAAAAAATATAAAAAAAGAGAGGAAATCAATTACTAAACAAGAGATTGAAGTAAAAATTTTTAATGAAGATGATATCAACCAAGAAATCCTCAGAAAAATGCATAATTTTTATGAACGACATTGTTCGAGGTGGGGAGTTTGGGGTAGTAAATATCTGACATCTAACTTTTTTGAAAAAATTGTTGATAATAAAAAAAATATTTTACTTTTTAGCGCATCAAAAAATAATTCAAATGATATTTTTGCTATGTCGATGTGCGTTAAAAATAAAAACAACTTATGGGGTAGATATTGGGGTAGTCAAGAAGAAATATCTAATTTACATTTTGAATTATGCTACTACCAGCCAATTGAATGGGCAATAAAAAATAGAATCCATTTATTTGATCCTGGAGCGGGTGGTAAACATAAAAGGCGGAGGGGGTTTTTTGCAAAAAGTACCATTAGTTTGCATAAGTGGTTTGACAAAAATATAGAAAATATAATTCATCCTTGGCTAAATGAAGTTAATAAACAAACCGAGGTAGAAATTGATTTTGAAAATAAATCTATACCCTTTAAATAAAAAATTATTTAGCTTTACCAAACATTATATTAGTAATATAATTTTTAATTAACTTCTAAGAATGAATTCTAGTAAAAGTTTCGATGAAAAAATAAAGATTGATAATGATCTATCCAACCGATATATAGACTTAGATCCAAACGGTTATTTTATTATAAAAGTTGATTTTAAAACAAATAAAATAATTTTAGAGCATTTTCTAAATAATATTAATGATGATGGATATGCGCTTGACCCAGAAACAAATGAACCAATTAAATGCGACTCTCAAAATAAAAGAGTTAGTAATGAAGTTTTTGAAGGTATTAGTGCGAAACAACTTGGAATATTGATCACTGAAGAAAGAAATGACTTAATAACCAGATATGATCATGCTCTATACTTAGGCCGGGAACTACAAAAAGCAGAAGAATGTTTGTACAAAAAATTACCTTATATTCAAGATTAAGAAATTAAACGAAAAAATCTAATATTTTCATCTGATGTTAGATTAAGTAAAAGTAAAAAAATTAATGAACATCATTTTCTATTTTGCATTTATTGGTTTTGGTTTTGGAGCTGCATTCGCATTAGATAAGCTTTTAAGAGCAGTTAAATTAATTTAAAAAAACTACAAAATTTTAATAGTCTCTCCATACAAATCATATTCATCCGCAAAAGCAATATTTGCTTCAACAAATTTACCGATATAATTTTTCAAATCATTATTAGCCTTAATAGATAAAATCACATTTCCGTCAACTTCAGGCGCAAAATTATACGACCTACCTATTAATTCGTTATTATCTGATATTTTCTCTACCAAAATCCTCATTTTTGAACCAATATATGACTGATTTTTATCTTTAGAGATATTTTGTTGAACTGAAATAACATTATCTTTTCTTGCCTCTGCAACCTCTGGAGATACTTTATTTAACAAATCAAAAGCTGCAGTTCCTTCCTCAGGAGAAAAAATAAATACTCCCACATGATCAAATTTGTACTTATCCAAAAATTTGAGAAGATGTTCGAAATGTTCTTTACTTTCTCCTGGGAAACCAACAATGAGACTAGTTCTTAATACAGCAGATGGAATTTCTTGTCTAATTTTCTGCAAAATTGATTCATTCAAAGAAGCCTGCCAAGGTCTATTCATACTCTTCAAAACATCAGGATGACTATGTTGAAGTGGTAAATCAAAGTAAGGCAATATATTCTTTGAATCTTTGAAAGCTCTAAGAACTTCATCAGTTAAACCAGTTGGATAAGCATAATGTATCCTTATCCAAGGAATTGGGACTTTAGAAAGCTCATTCAAAAGTTTGGCTAATGATGGTTTTCCATAAATATCTTGACCATAATTAGTTGTTATTTGACTAATTAATATGATTTCTTGAATACCCTGCTTTGCAAGACTTTTGGCTTCTGACACTATAGATTCAATTGTTCTACTTCTTTGAGGACCTCTCAACTTAGGAATAATACAAAAAGCGCAATTGTAGTTGCAACCTTCAGCAATACGAAGATAAGCAACAAATTTGTTTTTATCTACAAAACGAGGTATTTCCTCATCTGCAATAAATTCCGGTATTGTTGAAACTTCATTAACAATTTCCCCTTTCTCTACTCTGTTTAAAACCTTGGCTATCTTTTGATAATCTCCTGTTCCAACCAAACCTTTTATTTCAGGGATTTCTTTTAGAAGGTCATCTTTAAAATGCTGAGCCATACAGCCTGCAACTATTACTTCCTTTCCTTGATTTGTATATTCAAGAATTTTTCTAATAGATTCTTCTCTAGCTGTTTCAATAAAACTGCAAGTATTTACAACAACAACATTTGCATCATTTATATTGCTGTCAACTTCATAACCCTCTTTATCTAATAAGCCTTGCATATGTTCAGTATCAACAAGATTTTTCTCGCAACCAACATGACTGAATGCAATCTTAGAAAGTTTTTTTTCTTTTAGATTGAGACTATTTTCTTTCACAACTTGAAAAATTAAAAGAATTAAAAAGCATTTCGTACATAAATCTAATGCCAAGATAATATTAGGATAGATAATGCAAATAACAAACTTTAATTATTTATGGCCCTTAAGACTTTAAACAGAAGAAATAAAAAAGATTTGAAATGGCCAAAAATCATAATTGCAATTCTTAGCACTATCGGCATAGTTGACACAGGTTCGATTACTTTAAAAAACTGGGGATTATTTAATTCGCTTTCGTGCCCAGGGATACAAAATGGCTGTGAAACAGTTCTAAACAGTCCTTGGGGTACTTTATTTAAAAATAATCAAGTTAATATACCTCTTTCATTTGCAGGGTTTATAACTTATTTATCAATATTGGTTATCACAATAATACTTTCGCTTAATTTAATTTCCCCAAAAGAAAAACTAAATACATTTTTATGGTGGTTAGTATTTCTAATATCTTGTGGGTCATCAACATTTAGCTTTCTATTGATAAATATAATGTTTTTTAAGATTCAAGCATATTGCTTTTTTTGTATACTTTCAGCAATTTTATCGTTTTCTATCTTTATAATTTCTATTATTGGAGCAAAGTTTGAAAATAGAGAACCTATGATTTTTAGAGGTTTTATTGTAGCTATTAGTGTCCTGCTAGGGGGCCTAATCTGGTCAACAAACGTTGACCCCTCTAATGCTATTGATGTTGCAAACCCCACTGAAAATGTATCGCCAATAATTACCACATCAAGCTCTCCCCAGAAGGTAAAATTTGCAAAATTTTTAAGTGAAAACAAGATTGTTATGTATAGTGCTTACTGGTGCCCGCATTGCCACGATCAGAAACAATTATTTGGTAAAGAGGCAGTTAAAGAATTAGAAGTAGTTGAATGTGCCAAAGATGGTAAAGATAATGAGTATGAGCTATGTCAAACGAAAGGAATCAGTGGATTTCCTTCTTGGGAAATAAATGGAGAAATCATAAGTGGTACTCGCGATTTGAATGAATTAGCCATAAAGACAGGCTATCAAGGAGATTCTAATTTTTAACAAATCTTTTTTTAATTTTTTGATCTAGCTGTTGTCTAGTATGGCATTCCCAATTTTTGTCTTTATCTGGAAAATCGTC
>QCQN01000021.1 GCA_003212175.1 Prochlorococcus sp. AG-449-P16 | reverse complement strand
AACATTAATGATCAAAGAAGTGGGCGTCCAGTTAGCTGCAATGGGTTTTAAAAGGTTAATTTTGATTAACGCTCATGGGGGACAAATCTCTCTACTTAATACAGCCGCCAGAGAATTAAGGAGTATTACTCCTGAGCTTTCAATATTCCCTTGTTTTTTATGGAGCGGGGTAGATGGACTAAGTGACTTATTAACAAAAAATGAGATTGAGAAAGGATTACATGCATCATTAGCTGAGACTAGTCTGATGATGGCATTGAAATCCGAGCTTGTTGGAAATGATAGACCTTGTGAAATAGTAGATGATCAAATACCCTCAGGATGGAGCTTGGAAGGTAGTGCCCCATTCGCATGGATTACAGAAGATTTAAGCAAGTCGGGAGTCATTGGCAATAGCAAAGGGTCAAATAAAGAGCTAGGGAATAATTTAAAAAACTTATTAATTAATCATTGGTATAAATTGATCATAAATCTAATGAATTCAGATTGGCCTAACTAGAACAGAAGTAAACAATATCATTTTTTAGTAGTAAATATGATTTAACAATTGAAACTATTTTCGTGATATTTAAATAAAATCACTATAATTGTGTAAAATCCTGCATAATGGACTAAAGATTACTCACATGCAAACACTCGAATCTAATAAAAACACTAATATTGAAAATTTATCTGAGGAAACTCCTTTAAATTTGCCAGATTTTACAACAGAATCATACAAGGATGCATATAGCAGGATTAATGCAATTGTCATTGAAGGTGAACAAGAAGCTCATGATAATTACATTTCGATTGCTAAATTAATACCTCAAGAGACTGATGAACTAACCAAACTCGCAAAGATGGAGTTGAAGCATAAAAGGGGCTTTACAGCTTGTGGTAGAAATTTGGGTGTTGAGGCAGATATGATATTCGCTAAGAAATTTTTCTCCAAACTACACGGAAATTTTCAAGTAGCTTTAGAAAAAGGTAATCTTACAACTTGCCTTCTTATTCAAGCGATATTAATAGAGGCATTCGCTATCTCTGCGTACCATGTATACATTAGAGTTGCGGACCCTTTTGCAAAAAAAATCACTCAAGGTGTAGTTAAGGATGAATATCTTCATCTTAATTACGGTCAAGAGTGGCTTAAAGAAAATTTATCTACTTGCAAGGATGAGTTAATGGAAGCTAACAAAGTTAATCTTCCATTGATAAAAAAAATGTTGGATGAGGTAGCTCAAGATGCCTCTGTACTTGCAATGGATAGAGAAGAATTAATGGAGGAATTTATGATAGCTTATCAAGATACACTTCTTGAAATTGGCTTAGATAATAGGGAAATTGCAAGAATGGCAATGGCAGCAATAGTTTAGTAATTCCATATTTAATCAGTCTTTCTCAAATAATTTATTATTTCCAATTAAGTTAATAGCTCTGTGCTATTGTTCATAACAATATATAGAATCCATTAATAAATTTCTCAATGTTTGGGTTAATAGGCCACTCAACTAGCTTTGAAGATGCAAAAAGGAAAGCTTCATTATTAGGCTTTGATCATATAGCTGATGGCGATCTAGATGTTTGGTGCACAGCTCCTCCTCAACTAGTTGAAAATGTAGAAGTAAAAAGTGCTACGGGAATAACTATCGAAGGGTCTTACATAGATTCATGCTTTGTTCCTGAAATGTTATCAAGATTTAAAACAGCGAGAAGAAAAGTTTTAAATGCAATGGAACTAGCCCAAAAAAAAGGAATAAATATTACAGCTTTAGGGGGATTCACTTCAATTATTTTTGAGAACTTTAATCTTCTTGAGCATAAACAAATTAGGAACACATCCTTGGAGTGGGAGAGATTTACAACAGGTAATACTCATACTGCTTGGGTCATATGCAGACAGCTAGAAACCAATGCACCAAAAGTTGGCATAGATCTTAAAAGTGCTACTGTTGCAGTAGTTGGAGCGACAGGAGATATTGGAAGTGCTGTTTGTAGATGGTTAATTAATAAAACTGGTATTTCGGAGCTTATTATGGTCGCTAGGCAGCAAGCACCACTAGATTCTTTACAAAAAGAATTGGGTGGAGGAATTATTAAAAGTCTTGATGAAGCATTACCTCTTGCGGATATCGTCGTATGGGTAGCTAGTATGCCTAAAACTATGGAAATTGATACTAATCAATTAAAAAAAACATGTTTAATGATTGATGGCGGATATCCTAAAAATTTAGATGAAAAATTTAATGGCGATAATGTTCATGTATTAAAAGGAGGAATAGTAAAGTTTTTTAATGATATAGGTTGGAATATGATGGAGCTTGCAGAAATGCAAAATCCACAGAGAGAGATGTTTGCTTGTTTCGCCGAGGCCATGATTTTAGAATTTGAAAAATGTCATACTAATTTTAGTTGGGGAAGAAATAATATTTCTCTTGAAAAAATGGAATTTATTGGAGCAGCCTCTGAAAAACACGGCTTTTCTGCTATTGGTCTTGATAAGCAGCCTAAAGCACTAACTATTTAGAATTATGGCGAAACGTTACCTTCTTGACTTTGAAAAACCTCTTGTTGAGCTTGAGAAGCAAATAGAGCAAATTAAAGAACTAGCCAGAGATTCAGAAGTAGATGTTAGTCAACAGCTTTTACAACTTGAAACTTTAGCAGCGAGAAGAAGGGAGGAAATTTTCAAAAATCTCACTCCCGCACAAAAGATACAGGTCGCAAGACATCCTCAAAGACCAAGTACCTTGGATTTTGTACAAATGTTTTGTGATGACTGGATTGAATTACATGGAGATAGAAATGGGGGAGATGATATGGCACTTATCGGAGGAATAGGTTTGATAAATAATAGATCTGTGCTTTTGTTAGGACATCAAAAAGGTAGAGATACCAAGGAAAATGTAGTGAGGAATTTCGGTATGGCTAAGCCTGGAGGTTACAGAAAAGCATTAAGATTAATGCAACATGCAGATAGATTCTCATTGCCTATTCTTACTTTTATTGATACTCCAGGCGCATATGCAGGTTTGTCTGCAGAGGAACAAGGACAGGGAGAAGCCATTGCACGGAATCTAAGAGAAATGTTTGGTTTAAAGGTTCCTATAGTAGCTACAGTTATAGGCGAAGGAGGATCTGGAGGTGCTCTTGGTATAGGGGTCGCTGATAGGTTGCTAATGTTTGAACATAGTGTTTACACTGTAGCTAGCCCAGAAGCGTGTGCCTCAATATTATGGAGAGATGCTTCAAAAGCTCCAGAAGCTGCATCTGCTCTCAAAATAACTGGGAAAGATCTACTCAAGCTTGGAATAATAGATGAAGTTCTGCCAGAACCTTCAGGAGGAAACAATTGGGCTCCCCTTGATGCTGGAAATACACTAAAAAACGCAATTGAGAAACACCTAAATGATTTATTGGGATTAACCAAAGAGGAACTTTTGGAACAAAGGTATAGAAAATTCAGAGTATTGGGAAAATTTGTTGAAGCAAATAGTATTGAAGAAATTTATAACGAAATGCCACAACGGACAGAATAAATTGAGTTTAGCTCTGATTACAGGTGCCTCAAAAGGTATAGGAAAAAGTACAGCAAAAACTTTTGCTAATGCAGGATGGGATTTGATTCTATTATCAAGAAATATGGATTCTTTGAAAAATTTAAAAGTGGAGCTATCAAATACTCAGTCAAAAATTAATTTAGTTGAGTGCGATTTGTCTAGTTCAAACGAAATTGAAAGTTGTATTAAAAAATTGATTAAAAAATATGGCTGCCCCTCTGTTTTGATAAATAATGCTGGTTGTGCATTTAATGGAGATTTAATAGAAATGGATTTAAACAAATGGAAAGAAATTATTCAAATAAATCTTACAAGTGTTTTTCAAATATGTAGTTTGATTGTTCCTGAAATGCGAAAAAATGGCGGATTAATCATAAATGTTAGTAGTCATGCCTCCTATAATGCTTTCCCGAAATGGGGAGCTTATTGCGTTTCAAAATCTGCACTCGCAATGTTTAGTAAATGCCTAAGAGAGGAGGAAAGATCAAACTCAATAAGAGTTTCAACAATTACATTGGGTTCAGTAGATACACCACTTTGGGATTCTGAATCAATAAATTCTGATTTTGATAGAACTTCTATGCTTTCTCCAATAAAGGTTTCAAAAACCATACTTTATATGGCTACCCAACCAGAATCTCAATTAATAGAAGATTTAATTTTAATGCCTTCAGGAGGAGCTTTTTAAAATTTTTGGGTTATTTTAGTGAGATTTTGTGATTTTTTTTAGTGATGAGCTAGCCCGATTGAACAAAAGAATGTGATATAGTGTATGAGCAATTAAGCTTTTAGAAGATACAGTTAATTAAGTTGTATACAATTTTCTTTAAAGAATTTTATGACCTCTACTATACCCAACGATAATATCAGGAACTTTGACGACCAGATTACTAATAAATTAATTTCTGAAATAATCAGGGACAGAATTAGAAATAAAGGTACTAGATTTAGTGCTAATGATAATATTGCTGATTTTATTAATCCTGGAGAACTTGAAATACTTGAAAAAGAAGTAGCATCAAGAATTAAAGATTTATTAAAGTCTTTAATTATAGATGTTGATAATGATCACAACACTCAAGAGACTGCTGAGAGAGTCTCCAAAATGTATATAAATGAAGTTTTTAAAGGAAGATATCATAAGCAACCTAAAGTTACAAGTTTTCCTAATGATAAGAATCTTGATGAAATATACACTGTCGGACCAATCACAGTTAGATCTGCTTGTTCTCATCATCTAGTTCCTATTTTAGGTGAATGCTGGATAGGTATTAAACCTGGGAAAAAAGTTATAGGACTTTCAAAGTTCGCCAGAGTGGCTGATTGGGTTTTTTCTAGACCTCATATCCAAGAAGAAGCAGTCATGATTCTTGCAGATGAAATTGAAAAATTATGTGAACCAAAAGGTTTAGGAATAATTGTTAAGGCTCAACATTACTGTATGAAATGGAGAGGAGTTAAAGAACCTAATACAAGCATGATTAACTCTGTTGTAAGGGGAGACTTTAGACATGATTTAAGTTTAAAACAAGAGTTTTTTGAACTTGTAAAACAGCAATCTGCTACCAATAATTATTAACAACATCGTAAGTATTTAACTAAACTTTCTGTCTTTTTTAAGTTTTTTATTCCGGGGGACACCTCAATACTACTTGATATATCTATTCCGTCAGGCTTTATATTATTTATTATTTTATCAATCCATTCTATTGATACTCCGCCCGCCAACCACCAAGGCTTGCTGAAATTTAATCCTTCAAGAAAATTAGCATTTATTTTAGTGCCTGATCCACCATAAGTGTCTTCGCTCCAAGAATCAAGAAGTATCGCATCAATAAAGTTTTCATAAGGTTTAATTTTATCCAGATCAATCTTGGATCTTATTCTAAAAGCCTTCCATAAGCCTATGTTTGGAATCTCAGACCTTATCTTTTCACAATATGCAACATCTTCATCTCCATGAAGTTGAATAATAGACTCAGTTGGATTTCCCATAAAATTTTTTTTTATTAGATCAATAGGATAATTTTTAACGACTGATACTCTTTCTACATTTGGATATAAATTTTCTAGAGTTTTAAATATGTTTCTTTTGTTTTTAGCGGATATATACCTTGGTGACTCTTCAACAGAAATAATACCAATAGCATTTACTCCTAATTGGGCAATCTGAACGGCTTGTTGTTCAGATGTAACCCCACAAATTTTCAATAAGGTTTTATTCTTTGGCATATTATTATCTTATATATAGAATTAATATTATTTATAAATATAACGGAGATTTTTTTTGCGAAGTTTGCAAATTTTTAAAATTTGGGGAATTCCCTTCATTATTCACCCATACTGGTTTGCGATTCTTTTTTTATTCTCATGGAGCATAAGTAATCAAATTAATTTAACGTCCAGTGAAATTTATAATAATAAAGAGGCTTGGATAATTGGTTTTTTAACTTCCTTTTTTTTTCTATCTTCTATAATTTTTCATCAGGTTTTTCATACATTAGTATCTCTAAATCAAGGAGTAAAAATAAAAAAAATAACCTTTTATTTTCTTGGTGCAATTCTGCAAAAAGAAAAGGATTGTAAATCAGCTATGGGTAATATAAAAATTGCTATTGTGAGGCCATTATTATCATTAGCAACAGGTTTGTTTCTTCTAATAGTAAGTTATTTAGGAGATTATCAAGATCAAATTTTAAGTAACATTTTAGGAAGAGTTGCTTTATTGAACTTATTTCTTTGTTTATTAAATTTAATACCAATAGGATCACTTGATGGTGGCAATTTATTGAAGAGTGTTATTTGGTATTTCTCAGGCAGTAAAAATAAAGGAAGAATTTTCTTGAATAAAATAAATTTAAGTTTATTTATTTTTATTTTAATATTTGGAATATTTTGTCTATTTAATTTAAGCGTTTTTTATGGATTAATTATTTTTTTATTAGGAATATTTGGCATTAATTCATCTAATTCAGAAAGTCAATTTTTAAAAATTGAGAACATTCTCAAAGTTTGTAAAGTGTCTGAACTTAAACTAAAACCGCTCAGAAAAATAGAATATAATTCAAATTTCATTGCCTTAAACAATTTAATTAAAAATAAAAAAGATGAATATGACCAATATCTATTTTTAACAAACAATGGTCGGTGGGATGGTTTTATAAATGAAAATATTTTGAAATCAGTTTCCATCAAAAAATGGGACCGGACTAATGTATGTGACTTTAAAAAACCTTTATATAAATTTGTAAGCGTAAAGAATACTATTGAGTTATGGAGAGCTATAGATCATATTGAAAAAACAAATGATGGATTTTTACTAGTACTTAATTCAGCCGGTATACCTTTAGGAATTATTGATAGAAATAAAATAGGATTCTTTGTTTTAGATAAATTAGGTTTGAATTTATCTTTAGGCATTATGAGGAAATTCAATTACAAAAATCAGTATCCATTGGGTATTGAATTGCCAAGAATAATTAATTTGATGAAGGCTAAGGGTGATATTGAATGATTTTAGAAATTTAGAAAGAGTTTTTATTTTTTAAGTTAATATTTTCAATTATTTGATTTATTTTTTTCTCTAAAAACGAATACTTTAGATGTTCAATTATCTCATTATTTGTAAAATTTAGGTTTATTTTTGGTGGTGCCTCTTCTCCAAATATATAAGACCATAAATCTCTTGATGGATTAATTTGAATCTCTCCATGCTGGAGGAATGCCCCTTTTTTTCTAAATTGTGCGCTCCCTATTCTCTTAAATCCTTCATGATCAACTAAATCCGAGATATTGGATGTCCCAAAGCAGTTATCTCTAATGACTGCTTTTTTTAAATGGCCATTTTTTAAATCCAACCCTAAATCCCTAAAACTTTCAATCAACCAATTATTTACCAACTCGTAATTAAAACTTTTATAAAAAGGTTTCTTGAATGTTATTGCATATGTTATTCCTCTTGAATGGAGCACAGCTCCTCCACCTGAGGGCCGCCTAATAATTTTAATTTTACCTTCATTATGAAGTTTTTCCCAATGATGAGGTATTTCCTTCTGATGATACCCAATTGAAAGCCAATCCCCCTCCCAATAATAGAATCTAAGTGTAAGGATTAGTTCTGGGTCTGAAATGGTCTTATCTAAAAAATGAAGATCTAAAGCCATTTGCTCATCTCCAGGTAATTTGAGCGTCGAAAAGATTAAATATTTATTTTTTCTATTCAAAAGAGTTTTGTCTGGTGAACTTATGATAGTTTTCACTAAAAATTATTTCCAAATTATTAATTACGTAACATCATTTTGTAATAGTGTATCAATTTCCCACTTTTGGGTAGAGAATAAAGAAAATAACTTTTTACTATGGAGCCATCTCAAACAACCAATTTAATTGCACTTAGCCTAATAGTGGTTGCGCACGCAGGAGTTTTAGCACTAAGACTTGGTATAAGTTTAGGAAGAACATAAAATTATTAAAATTTTAAAAATATTAATGAAATAATTTTTGAGAACTTAAAATTTATTCTCTCAAAAAATACGAATTAAATATGTTGATTAATCATCCTTATAGAAAAAATCGCCTAAATAAAAGAGCTCTTGATGATGAGATTCACTTTAATAATGAAGAACGCGGAAAGTTTGTATCTTCTGTCTACTTAGTTCTTAAAGTCTGTTTCTCACTTTTAGCTGTAGTGAGTCTTATAAAAATAGGATATAGTTCAAAAGTAAGAGTAACTAGGCTAAGAGAAATCCAAGAATCATTTCTATATGAAAAAAATAGATACCAAGTTTTGACTGGGAGATTTGATGATTTATTTTCTTTTAAAGGTGAGCAAAGATTTATGAAGGATCAAGATCAAATGATTTCTAGAGACATAATCAGAGTAATATGGCGTTGATATATATGATTTGAAAATCATTTAAATATCACAATTAAAATTTATTCTTAATTTCAGTGGGTAAAGACATTAACGGTTTAGCTCTAATAACAGGTACTACTTCAGGGGTTGGCTTAAACACCTTGAAACCTTTGTTAAGGTTTGGTTGGAATGTGATAGCAGTTAATCGATCAAGCGCTAGGGCAATAAAAATAGCTGAGCAATTCTTGACGGAAGATGAAATAAAAAATATTACTTTTGTTGAAATAGATCTTTCCAACTTGGATCACGTAAGAAAAGGTTGTAGCGAAATTCTGAAGAATATCAAAAAGCCAATAAATTCTCTTATTTGCAATGCTGCAGTTTACAAACCAAGATTAAAGAGGCCAGAAAGATCTCCACAGGGCTTTGAAAACTCTATGGCAGTTAATCATTTTGGACATTTTCTTATGATACACCTGCTTATGGAAAATATTTTATCTTCAGAAAGAGAAATTGTCCTAAATGGTAAATCTACATTATTTAAGCCTAGAATTATAGTATTAGGAACCGTCACTGCAAATTATTCAGAACTTGGAGGGAGGATCCCCATCCCCGCCCCGGCTGATCTAGGAGATTTATCTGGATTTGAGAATGGTTTTTTATCACCAATTAGTATGGCAAATGGAAAGAAATTTAAACCTGGCAAGGCATATAAGGATAGTAAGCTTTGTAATATGGTTACAGTTCAAGAATTATCAAAAAGATATCCCAAAGAAAAAATTATTGTTAATTCCCTTTATCCAGGCTGTGTTGCTGATACTAATCTTTTTAGAAATACTCCTTGGTTGTTTAGATTCCTATTCCCTTTATTTCAAAAATTTATAACTAAGGGATATGTTTCGCAAAGATTGGCAGGAGAACGTGTAGCTAAAGTGGCAACATACAAAGAATATGCTAAATCTGCTGTTCATTGGAGCTGGGGTAATCGTCAAAAAACTGGAAGAAGAGCTTTTTCTCAAAGGTTGTCAAAAAGAATAATTGATGCAAACACCTCCCAAAAAACTTACAATCTTACAAGAAAATTGGTTGGATTAGATTAACTAGAGTTAATCAAATCCCAATAAATCAAAAATCTCTCTATCTTTTAGGGGATTCCCTTCTAAAGGTTCTACGTTTTCAAGCATATTTTTGGCAAGAGATAAATATTCATTTTGTACTTCAAGAACGTCTTCAGTTGGTTCCATTTCAAAAATTGTACATTTTTTTAGCCTTGATCTTCTAATGGCGTCTACATCTTTAAAGTGGGCCATAGTTTTTAAACCTGTTCTTTCATTAAACTTATCAATCTGATCTGTATCTTTGGATCTATTTGCAACCACCCCCCCTAATCTGACTTTGTAGTTTTTTGCTTTCGCCTTTATTGCAGAAACAATTCTATTCATGGCAAATATTGAATCGAAGTCATTAGCGGTAACAATTAGGCAGTAATTTGCATGCTGTAAAGGTGCTGCAAATCCACCACAAACAACATCACCTAGGACATCAAAAATTACGACATCAGTATCTTCTAGTAAGTGATGTTCTTTCAAAAGTTTAACTGTTTGCCCAGTTACGTATCCTCCGCATCCTGTACCAGCAGGAGGGCCTCCACTTTCAACGCACATTACGCCATTAAAACCTTCGAACATGAAATCGTTTGGTCTCAATTCTTCGCTATGAAAATCTACCTCTTCGAGAATATCGATAACTGTAGGAACCATTTTGTGCGTCAAGGTGAAAGTACTATCGTGTTTCGGATCACATCCAATTTGTAAAACCTTTTTCCCTAACTTTGAGAATGCTGCAGAAAGGTTTGAAGATGTAGTTGATTTTCCTATGCCACCTTTGCCGTAAACGGCAATAACTAAAGCTCCTTCTTCAATATTTATTTTTGGATCTTGCTTAACTTGAACACTCCCTTCCCCATCAAGAGGTTTATTTATAGTACTTGTCATTTAAAGCATAAAACACATTATTAGTTATATTCTTGCAGTGTAAATACACATGGAATATGTTTCTCAACAAATATTTATTTATTTGTATTAAAAATGTGATATTTGTTCTTACAACTATACTTTTTTGATTAATTCTATTTATTTATGAGTGGAAATACTCATGGCTAAATGATAATTTATTTAGTAAGGATTAACTAAAGTATGCTTTGGCGTCGTAAAGAGTTTCATCGCTTATTTCTGGAATCCCTTTCAAAAGAGCGTATTTTTCGGTATTAGTTTTAACTTTACCTCTTACAAAGAATGGTACTTTTGTTAATTCAGATCTTCCAGATTCAGTCCAAATAATTTCTTCCTTATTATTTTTTACTTTTTTCTCTTCAGGATTTATAAAATCCTCTGATTTAGTAGCTGTGTGTCCTAAATGGCTTTGATGTCCATCAACGAACTCAAAATCATGTTTAAACATATCAATAAGATGCTCTTCTAAACCCATCATTAAGGGATGTACCCAGTCATCAAAAATCACATTTGCTCCTTCCCAACCCATTTGTGGGCTATATCTTGCAGGGACATCTTGAACATGCATTGGGGTACTTATTACTGAGCATGGAATGCCTAGTCTCTTAGCACTATGCCTTTCCATTTGTGTCCCTAAAACTAGCTCAGGTGCAGTTTTTTTTATCGCATCCTCTACTTCTAGATAATTGTTAGTTATGAGAGCTTCTACATTTAGATCTTTTGCAGTGGCTCTTAATTGCCTTGCCATCTCTCTGCTGTATGTTCCAAGACCCACTACTTCAAAACCTAATTCCTCCTTTGCAATTTTGGCAGCCGCGATTGAATGTGTTCCATCACCAAAAATAAAAACTCTTTTCCCAGTTAAGTAATTTGAGTCAACTGATTTTGAGTACCAAGGAAGTTTTGATTTATGTTCTAATTCCTCTTTATTAGTCAAAGGAAGATCTAACTTCTTATGAACTTCATTTATAAATTCAATTGTATTTTTTATTCCAATCGGAATAGTATTTGTATATTCCATTCCGAAGTTCCGTTTAAGCCATTCACATGAAGCTCCTGCAATTTCTTGATAAAGACAGATATTTATTTCAGCATCAATGAGTCTTTCAATATCATTTGGACTAGCCCCTAATGGAGCAACAACATTTGTATCTATTCCTTGTTCTGAGAGTATACGTTGGATTTCTATAACATCATCCCTACATCTAAACCCTAGCAATGAAGGGCCAAGTATATTGACTTTTGGTCTGCGACCTGATTCCTTCCATCTTAGAGGACTTATTTTTTCTGAAGAACTTACCTTCTCTTTTAAAAGAGTTCTTGTTAATTGATAAAAGGTTTCTGAAGCTCCCCAATTTTCTTTTTTGCTATAAGCAGGTAATTCAAGATTAACAATTGGCATATCAAAACCCATTCCTTTTGCAAGAGCTCCAGGTTGGTCTTGGATTAGTTCTGCTGTACAACTTTCTCCAACTAAAAGAGTTTTTGGTTTAAATCGTTCTACAGCTTCCTTAATATTTTTCTTCACTAATTCAGCTGTATCGCCTCCGAGGTCTCTAGCCTGAAAAGTTGTATAAGTCACTGGAGGCCGTTGTCCTCTCCTCTCAATCATTGTAAAAAGAAGATCTGCATATGTATCTCCTTGAGGGGCATGAAGTACGTAATGTATATCTTTCATTGAAGAAGCAATTCTCATCGCACCAACATGTGGTGGTCCTTCATATGTCCATAGAGTTAATTCCATAGTCTTTTAATGCGTTACTAAAGTTTTTGTAGTTAGTATTTGATTCCTTCTTAAAGGTTTGGAGAAGAGACCTGCCAAATCTGCGGCTTGATCAATACCATGAATTGGACTGAATACCATTTCTATAGACCACTTAGTACTAATTCCTTCCGCCTCAAGTGGGTTAGCTAAACCCATCCCACAAACTACTAAATCAGGATTAGTTTCCCTTACTCGATCTAATTGTTTTTCTACATGCTGCCCTTCGACAATTTTTGTATTATCAGGTAATAAATTAATCTCCTCTTGCATTAAATCCTTATTTAAGTAAGGAGTTCCTACCTCTATAAGATCCATTTCGCATTCATTATGCAAAAATCTTGCCAAAGATATCTCTAGTTGCGATTCAGGAAGAAGAAATAATCTTTTCCCCTTAAGGATTTCTTTGTGGGATTCAAGAGCAAGTTTTGCTCTATCGATCAAAGGCGAAATAATTTCATGAACTTTGAGTTCACTAATTTTGAAAGCTTTGGCAGCAGATAAAAACCATTTAGTACTTCCTTCGATACCTAGAGGAAATGGAGCCGAAATTATTTCACAACCGCGATGTTTAAGGTCTCGAACCGTATCACCTAAATAAGGCTGAGTTAATAATACTTTTGTATTTTTGCCAATCTTTGGTAATTCTGTTGATTGTCGCGGTGGAAAGCTTTCAATATTTGAAATTCCTAAATTTCTAAAAATCTTTTTAAACCTATCCTCCACATTATTTGCAAGAGTCCCAACTAATAGTAATTTCTCCTCATTTGAGGATTCCATTAATGGAATTAAAGCTTTTAGTGCACCATCCTCTCCTTGGGTAAAAGTTGTTTCTATCCCACTGCCAGAGTAATTAACGAATCTTACTTGACCTAAAAATCTTTTATTTAATTTCTCTGCGACAGTTGCAAGATCTAGTTTGATTACCTCACTTGGACAAGATCCAACAAGAAAAAGGGTTTTTATTTCTGGTCTTCTCGCAATAAGATCATTAACCACTCGATCTAATTCTTCATGAGCGTCAGCAAGACCAGCAAGATCTTTTTCTTCAAGGATAGCCGTCCCAAATCTTGGCTCAGCAAAAATCATAACTCCGGCAGCGCTTTGAATTAAATGAGCACATGTCCTTGAGCCTACTACCAGAAAAAACGCATCAGGCATTCTTCTGTGGAGCCAAACTATTGAAGTTAAACCACAAAAAACTTCCCTAGGCCCAGTTTCTTTATTAAATTCAACTTTACTCATTAAAGATTTTCAAGAGCTTATATTTCAAGCTTGCATAAACTTTTTAATTTAAGAAAGTAATTAATAAGTTCTCTTACAAAATGCACACATTTAAAAAACTTATATGAATGTTTAAATACTTAAATGAGAGTTATGAAAATTATTTTTACGCTATATTTCTAATTTCTGTAGAAGGAATTTCCTTGACTAGTTTTTGAAATCTTCCATACATTTCTTGCTATTTTCGTTGCTAATAATCCTGCTCTTTCTAACTTAGATTTCCCGGGCTTTGCACCAATTAAGGCTGTCACCTCTGAAGTAGTTAAAGGTGCTCCAGTATTTATAGCTAATTGCGTTAACTCCAATCTATCTCTAAGGTTCTTAAGGTTTACCTTCTCAATTTTATCTTCTTCTAACCAACTAAAAGATGGATCTTTTTGAGATAGTTTTTGCATCAAGCTTAGGCTTACTAATCCAAGAGTTTGATCAGGAGTTAATTCTTTTTCAGTACCAGAAACATTTGGTTCTTTTTTTTGAGAAGTTCCCATAAAAATGAATATCTTTTACTTGAAGTTATCGTTTTGTGGGAAGCATGCAAGTAAATTTAATAGAAAAAATGAACCATTATCCGTTATAGTCGCGTGAATGGAACCAACTTCTAGTTTAAACAGAGGAGAACGAAAAAAAGGGCGTTCTCTTGTCACAGGATCTGAGGTACAATCTCAGGCCGGAGGTGCAAGCTGTTTTATTACAACTGATTCAGAAAAGTCTTTGGTATCCAGACAAGCAAGTCAAGTTGAGCAAATTGAATTAAGAACATATGTTTTTCTAGATTCTCTTCAGCCTCAATTGGCTGCATATATGGGAACGGTTAGTAGAGGTTTTTTACCAATTCCTGGAGATTCATGTCTTTGGATGGAAGTTTCACCTGGGATGGCTGTTCATAGGGTCACTGATATTGCATTGAAGGCTAGTAATGTAAGACTTGGTCAGATGATTGTTGAGAGAGCATTTGGTTCTCTTGCGCTTTACCATAAAGATCAAAGTACTGTTTTGCATTCTGGGGATGTTGTTCTAGATGCTATTGGTAGTGAAGTTAGGAAAAGAACCAAACCTTCAACAAGTTGGACAGAAGTTATTCGTGCTATTACTCCAGATCATGCTGTTTTAATTAATAGACAAAATAGAAGTGGGTCAATGATTCAATCTGGAATGAGTATGTTCATATTAGAAACTGAACCAGCTGGTTATGTTTTAAAAGCAGCGAATGAAGCTGAAAAAGCATCTAATATAACTGTTGTTGATGTAAAAGCAGTTGGTGCTTTTGGTAGATTAACTCTCGCTGGTAAAGAAGGAGATGTAGAAGAAGCAGCAGCTGCTGCTATAAGGGCAATTGATGATATTTCAAATAATTGAAAATTTTTATTCTAAACCAATTTCTTTTTTTAGGTAAGGCGACATAATTCTGGCAGCTTTACCTCTGCTGCCTATTTTACTTAGTTGTGATTGTGAGAGTTCACCGTAAACACAGTTAGCTTCTTTTACCCAAAAAATTGATTCGAACTCCCCATTTGGGTATTTAGGGTTCTTAAGAATTTCTCCCCAGCATATTCCGGTTGTATCCTTCACTAAGTTTCCTGAGGGATCACATAAAACCATACAACTTATAAATCTTGCGCTTCTATAGGGGCTATTAGAAAGTTCATTAATTAATTTTTTAATTTTTTCAGCTTTGTTTTTTGCATATCGAGCAGAAAATATGCCTGGTCGACCATTTAAAATATCCACTTCAAGGCCCGAGTCGTCAGCTAATGCCCAAGTTTTGGTCTCTAACGCAGCAGCTTTTGCTTTTAGAAGTGCATTTTCAAAATATGTTTTTCCAGTCTCTTCGACATTTAAATATTCTGGTTGCTTCTCTACTTTTAAAGATAAAACATCTAACATCTCTGAGATTTCAGATACTTTTCTAGGGTTACCACTAGCTATTGTTAGAACTGGAAGGTTCAAAATTACAAATAAAATTATTGTAAATATTATCTTACTTCAAAGCTTGATACGGAGACAGGAAGGGTTGAACATTCCACACCTGTGTAGACAGGGCCTGTCTCGTACGGAAATAACATAATGTAAATTTTTTCTTAACACAACAGTATGTTTTGATGCACTAACTAATTTGCATAAGTATTGACATATCAATAGTACCAAGGGTGATAAGTTTAACTTATGAATGATAGAAAAAACATTAATGGAGATTTTATCGAAAACGCTTGACTTATAAGTACTTAATGAAGCATTCTTCGGATTGAACATTCCACATTTAGTAATTAGTAGACAATGGCTACAGAAACAATGGGTATCGCTCTCGGCATGATCGAGACACGCGGACTTGTACCTGCAATCGAAGCAGCTGACGCAATGACAAAGGCTGCAGAAGTTCGCCTTATTGGTCGTGAATTCGTAGGTGGCGGTTATGTCACAGTATTAGTTAGAGGAGAAACAGGAGCAGTTAACGCAGCTGTAAGAGCTGGTGCTGATGCTTGTGAAAGAGTTGGTGACGGTTTAGTTGCAGCTCACATTATTGCTCGTCCTCATAGAGAAGTTGAACCAGCTCTTGGTAACGGTGAATTTCTTGGTCAAAAGGACTAATAAATAAAGCAAAATTTATAAATTTTGCACAATAATTATTTTCCCTACACAGACCTAAATTTATCCTTATGAGTAAGAAGTATGACGCAGGGGTAAAGGAGTACAGAGATACCTACTGGACTCCAGAATATGTACCCCTAGACACCGATTTACTAGCCTGTTTCAAATGTACAGGTCAAGAAGGTGTTCCAAGAGAAGAAGTTGCAGCAGCTGTTGCCGCTGAATCTTCAACAGGTACTTGGTCAACAGTTTGGTCCGAGTTACTTACAGATTTAGAATTTTATAAAGG
>QCQN01000020.1 GCA_003212175.1 Prochlorococcus sp. AG-449-P16 | reverse complement strand
GGATCTAAAGCTGAGCATGGCTCATCCATGAGAATTATTTCAGGCTCAATTGCAATGGTTCTAGCAATACATAATCTTTGTTGTTGTCCGCCAGATAAAGAGTAACCACTATCATTTAATTTATCCTTACATTCGTCCCATAAAGCAGCTTTTCTTAGGGAACTTTCGACTAATTCATCCATATCTCCCGTAAACCCATTAATTCTTGCTCCAAATGCAATATTTTCGTAGATAGATTTAGGAAAAGGATTAGGCTGTTGGAAAACCATTCCAATTCTTCTTCTTACTTCAACTGGATCTACTCTTTTATCGTAAATATTAGTCCCATCAAAAAGAACAGTTCCCTTCAGTGAACAATTAGGGATTAAATCGTTCATCCTATTTAAAGATCTTAGAACAGTTGATTTACCACAACCTGAAGGTCCAATAAGAGAGGTAATATTTCCTTTTTTAAAGTTACAAAAAACATTCCTTACAGCTTCAAAAGTTCCATAGCTAATAGAGACATTCTCAAGAGATAGAATGATATTCTTTGGTGTTTTTTTATTAGTTTTAATCATTTATACTCTCTTGGTTTTCTCAGTAAAAGCAGCCAATATCCTTGAAAATATATTTACTGATAGTATCGACAAAACAAGAATAAAGGAAGCTGCCCAGGCTAATTTATTTTGAGCATCATAAGGTTCAAGGGCAAAGTTATATATCAATACAGCCAAGGAACCCATCTCATAAAACAAATCCCCAAAGCCTGTTATGTAGTAGTAAGAGAATAAAGCCGTAAATATCAAAGGTGCTGTTTCACCTGCAGCTCTTGCGATTCCAAGCACAACACCAGTAGCAATAGACCTAAAGGCAGAGGGCAAAGTAACTTTCAATATGGTGGTATACATACTTGCTCCAACACCAAGAGAAGCATATCTCAACTCATTAGGTACCAGCTTTAAACCTTCATCAGTCGTCTTTATCACAGTAGGCAACATCAATATTGAAAGCGCCATACCTCCCGCCAAGCCACTATACATACTTCCAAATAAAATTTTTGTAGAGACAATTAAGGCATAAATAAATACACCGGCAATTATTGAGGGGACTCCCGCCAGAACATTTACCCCGAATCTGATAAATCTTGAAAAAGCACCACCTTTAGAGTATTCAGCTAAATATATGCCACCACCAACACCTACTGGTATTGCAATAATTGAAGCAATGGTAGTTATTATTAATGTGCCTATTAATGCAGGGTTAATACCTCCTGCATCTAAATCATCTCCAGGAGGATTTGGTTCTAAAGTAAATAATTCTGGTGTGATTTGAGATCCACCTTTGATAAGAATATAAGTGACCAGAAAAATCAAAGGAAGTATTGCTATCAACGCACAAATTACTGATAAAGAAGTAAATAATTTATCTCCTATATTTCTTGATAATCTTTTCTGGTAATAAAGAGAATTCATAATTATCTAATATTTGAGACTAAATTTCTTAACTAGCCATTGCGCAAAGATATTAACCACTAAAGATAGGATCATCAGTACAAAAGCTGCATAAAAGAGTGATGAAACCTGACTTCCATCAGCCTCACCAAACTGGTTTGCAAGCATGGAAGAAATTGTATATCCAGGAGATAATAGAGACCAACTAAATGCATTGGAATTACCAATAATCATTGTCACAGCCATAGTTTCTCCCATCGCTCTGCCTAAAGCCAATAAAACACCTGCCATAATTCCTGATAATGCTGCCGGCAAAATTACTGAAAATATTGTTTTCCATCTACTTGCTCCAATTCCATAGGCTGCATTTCTAAGCTTTTTAGGAACCTGAATGAGTGAATCTCTTGCAATGGAGGTCACTATTGGCAAAAGCATTACAACTAAAATCAATATTGCTAACAAAGAATTCCTACCTGTAGGTTCTGTGCTGAATAAAGGTATCCAACCAAAGAAATTATGTAAAAAGACAAAAAAGGCTCTAAAAAAAGGTTCCATTACAAATATTGCCCAAAGCCCCAATACAACTGATGGTATAGCTGCAAGTAATTCAACAAAGGAACCTATTATTTCTCTAACAACTTTAGGCACAAAGTCTTCGGTAATAAATATTGCAGTTCCAACTCCCAGAGGAATAGTTATTAATAACGAAAGAAATGAGGTTACCAAAGTCCCATATATTGCAGTAAAAGCTCCGTATTCATCTTTTACTGGATTCCATTCAGAGGTTACTAGAAACTTCAAGCCATACCTTGAAAAGGATTCAAATGACTGGAAAAAGACTACTAAAATAATTCCTAAAAGTATTATTGCTACGAAACTAGACAAGACTAGGGCAGTATTCTTGAAGATAATATCTATATTTTTTTCGATACCGAATCTTTTACGATTCTTGAAAAGAGTTAATTTCTCTTCCATTAAAAAAAGAATATCTCTATAAATCTACTACTAAATGTTGTAAAAGACTTTAAGAGGGGTTAAAGGTATATGAAAGTCATGATAATTTGACATGTATTGAAAAATTTATATACCTATTCTTCCAACAGCATCAATTGATTTTTTTAGAATTTCCCCTTTCAAAGGAACGAAACCTAGAGCAGAAGCTTTGGATTGATATTCATCGCTGAGTAATGTATAGAATGTATCTTTAATTGCTTCAGTATTCCTCCCATTACCTGTTTCATAAGCAAGTATCCAAGTTAGGGTTGCTATTGGATAAGCTCCTTTCGCTTTAGGGTTAGGATTTATACCAGCTAAGTTTTCATCAAGCGTAATGCCGTTTAAAGCTATTGAGCCTGATTCACTATTGGGGGTAACGAATTCACCAGAAAGATTTTGAAGTGCAGCAGCCTTAACATTACCTTTAATGTATGACTGGTTTACATAACCAATTGCACCTGGTGTATTTTGAATAACACCTGCAACACCAGAATTTCCTTTTGCTCCAACTCCCGAAGGCCATTTAACAGATTTGCCAGTTCCTAAATTCCAGGTTTTAGAGAAAGCCTCCATAGAATTTGTAAAAGCTTTAGTCGTGCCTGAGCCATCAGAACGATGTGCCCAAGTTAACTTACCTGATTTACAGCCTAATTTCTTCCAATCTTTTATCATTCCCATTGCTACTTGAACAGCCTGCTCTTGAGTTAATTTCAAATCGCAATCATAGTTATATCCAAAAGCAATAGTTCCCCCCACCATAGGTATTTGAACAAGTCCTCTAGTAACTTTTTTTATATCAGAATCTTTCATGGGATCATCTGAAGCTCCAAAATTTACAGTTTCATCAATAAAAGCCTTTCTTCCGGAACCTGACCCTACTGCCTGATAATTAACTTTTGTCCCTCCAGATTTGGCATAATCAGAAAACCATCTTGTATAGATTTTTGAAGGAAATGTGGCTCCTGCACCACTTAATCTAACAGCGGGTGAACCACAAGCTGTTAAAGCAAACAGAGAAGATCCAATGAGAACTTTCTTAAAAATGGACATGATGATAATGAGAAATCAGTTCCTTTGATACAAAAATAGTCTACAGCCTTGAGAAATTTAAAAAATTGAAAGATTAAATATCAAATTATTTTGATGTAACAAATTATTTATCATATATCTATTTTAATAGCTCCACTGCTACAACAAGATTACCCAACAAACCGTTCAAAATATTTAGCTGTTCTTTACTACCAAATGCTATTAATACCTGACCTGGTTGAAGTATGAAATTACCTCCAGGATTAGTAAACAACTTTTCATTTTCTTTAATAGCTAATATTTTAGCCCCACTCTTTTTACCTATTCCAAGTTCAGAAAGTGATCTTTTCTCTGCTGTTTCAAAAAGACTAATATCATTACTTAATTCAAATTCCTCAATTTCACATTCACTTCCTGCAAGCAGATCAAGAAAGTCAATAGCGATAGGTCTTAAAGCCATTGATGCCATTGCTCTTCCTGCTGCAATATAAGGACTTACAACTATACTTGCCCCAGCTAATCTCAACTTACTTGCGGCCTCTTCAGTTCCAGCTCTTGCAATTACTCTTATGGAACTTCTTATCCCTTTAGCACTTAAAACGACATATAAATTTGCAGCATCGTTAGGTAAGGTGACGACCAAACTTTTGCATTTTTCTAACCCTGCAAGTTTTAAAGTCTCATCAAGAGTGGCGTCGGCGCAAAGTACTTCTAAACCATTTTCTTCTGCAATCTTTTTTCTATCTTCATCGCTCTCAACCACAATAATTGGAATATTTTGCGTTTTTATTTGGTTAGATATTTCCTGACCTACCCTCCCATATCCGCACAAAATTACATGATTTTCCATTTTTCTAAGAAGTCTTTTAAAACGTAATTCGTTTACTCTTTGAAAATAGCCGGATTCGAATAATCTAACAGCTTTTTGAAAGGTAAATTGTATAAAGATCAATCCGCCAACGATTACTAAAACAGTTACTATCCTGCCTTCAGGACTTAAAGGTTGAACTTCTCCAAAACCAATAGTGGTTATTGTGATCAGAACCATCCATAAGCAATCACTCCATTCCCATCCCTCTGTTATTCGATAGCCAATTGCACCTAAAAAAAACAGAAAGAATAAAGAATAAATAAGACCAAACCAAGGCCTTAAATAGTCTTTAATAAAATAGAACTCAAATAATCTAAGCTTCATATTCCTTATTATCGTTAACTATTCAAAAATTTCAAAAAAATTTTCTATTATGTTCCTAAAACTATTTATTTGATTAAGTGAAATATATATTAAGCAGAATAATAATATTTATTTTCGTGGCTCTATGCATTAAACAAATGATTACTGTCTCAGGTCTTATTTAATGCTTCATTAAAAATTAATTCAAGGTTTTACTTGTACCGATTCAATTAGAAAATCAGAAGCTGCTTTTAACCAATCAGCGACCGTAAGACGAAGGTCAGGTTGAGAATAAACAAGCGCGACAATAATTCCAACTAAGATTATCTTTACCATGGCAATTCAAATATTATTATGAATTAAAGCACAACTATTTAGTAAAAAGAACCTTAAATTTATAAAAAATAGATTAATTAAAATTTTTCTAATTGATTAAACAAGTATTCCACCCTTCTAAGATTAACGCCTAAATCTGATTGCCCTAATCTTGCTGCAGATCTTATCTGAATAATTCCTTTTGATCTATCTACATAACTTCTTACGTCAAGCTTCAAAATTTCAAGATCATCTGGAAATCTAAAAATTAAACTTCTACAAACACCTCTCCAATAATTTCTACCACTTTCAATAACTTCTGTACGAGGCAACCCTTCTGCCAGAGAAACAAGTTGAATAAACTTTTGATCAACATTTATTAGTTTCTTTTCTATTAAGACACTGTTTAATGGATTGGTTATTGGAGCAAGACCTTGAATGGAGGAAACCATATTAAAAAAAAAGATATGAATGTTCTAACTGATTTCATACACAAAGTGAGAGGAAAAAATAAAGAATTTCCCCATAAATTTGATCTCTATATAAAGATTCCTTTTTTTGTGATCAAAATTCTAAAATTTGAGATTTTTAATTGTTTTTTTTGATAGAGATGGTTGCCTACCTTTTTTACTAGTTAGTTTTCTAACCCATAAAAAAACTCCCATAAACAAAAAAAGTTCAACAATAATTCCAAACTTTATTAAACTCATTTTTTATCCTCTTTTTTCTTGTTGGTGCTCTCTATGAGTGGCACAAGAATATTTAATAACCACTTTTTAAATGAACTTAACGGTTTCATAATCTATTTACTTGCTTTTTCGCCACAAACTCCTCCCTTTAATGAGATCCTCTATATTTGGCCAAGCTGCTATTAATTCTTTAAGTGCTTTTCTGTTAGGAGTATAAAAAATGCAAGACAATGCGCTTATTACATAGAGTATGAACCATAACTTACTTTCTGAATATGCTAAAAACAAAGAAAAAAGAAAGCTCCCTACAAAGAAAAAGAAAAATAACCTATTTACAATCTCCAAAGGAGTTTTTTTAAGCCTGTAAAATTTAGTATGTTTACTACTTTGTTTAGAATCTTTCTTGTATTTACTTTCGTTAGAATTAATTATTTCTTCTTCAAGAACTTTTTCATACTCTAAATTATCAATTGGATCACTATTATCCTTTTTATTTTCCATTTAAGTCTCTCTAACATAAATATATTAACTAATTTATTGTGTTTTAAAAAGTATCAAATTTTATCTGTTAACTGGAGCTATACGAACAGATCATGGTTTTGAAAATACTTCAAGATTGTCTTATTTATAAAAGATAAATTAGTTAAGATATTCTTTTTAATTTTTACAAATCTTTGGGCCATTTAAAATAATTACCTCTATAAACTTCTTAGCATTCATTAATTTGGAAGGCAATATTAAATTCCGTAGGTAATATAGTTTAGAGATTCCAATATTAATCTATATGCAAAGGTATTTGATTTCCTACGAATTTACTGATGGCGAAGATCAAGAAGAAGGGGCGGAAATGCTAATAAATTGGTACGAATCAGGTGGTCCTCAAAACAGGCCTGAAAACTATGAGGTACATTCTTGGATTTTTATGGTTCAAAATGGGATCGGACATTCTGTAGTTAGTGCCGATTCCCTTGAGACAATCTGGAAACAATGGCATCCCTGGAGAAGGTTAATGGATATCAGTATTCAACCGTGTATGGATCTTGATGAGACAGTCGGATTATTCAAGAAACAAAAAATGAATACAAGGATTGTCTAGAAGTATGTCTTAATCAATCATATAAACTTCTTTTTAGTAGCACCTAATACTACATACATATTTCTCTGCGTTAAAAAGGATAAGATTTATTTTCCATGATGAATGATTCTTATCACATTTACTTTAAAGGAGAAATTCTTTTCAAGAATTTAAGTAAAGATGAATTCGAATTTGTTTGGGGAAAACTTTATACATCTTATATAAACGCCCTAAACAAAGAGCTAACCTACGAATTAATCAGCGAAAACAATATTATGGAGCCAACCTTTAACCTTGAGCCCTCCTACTAAATCAAGATCTTAAACCTGGATCATGAATAAAATAAGAAAAGCTGTCTCCCTTTTATTTTATAGTACTCTTTTTCTTCTTTAGTTATATCTAAAGCTATTTTATTTGCCTCAGTTGCGACATTCGAACTGTAAGTTTCAAATTTCTCCTCTCTTTTGAATAAAGCAACAAAGCCAATATCTGTTATGAACCAAATAAAATGATCAGTTTCACCTATTGGCTCCTCTTTCAAAGAGTCAATAATCAAATCACAAGTTGAATCCATTCTAGTTCTTCTCTGGAGGACTTTTAATTGCCCCCATTGCAATACCTTACTGCCTCAGAATTAGTACCACCATCTTCAATAATTTCAGCAACACATTTATTGAAAAGTTTCGACTCTTTTTTTACTGAACAGAATCCAAAAGCAATTGCAGCTAAGGCTATTGCAGATACTAAACTAGAACCAAGTTGTATAAAACCATACGCAAACATAATATTTTTCTTTCCAGAACATTTTTTTGAATCCTTTTTTTCTTCTGTCATTTTAATCCCTATAATTTCATCAAAGATATCTGATTAATTTTAGTAATGAGAAAAATTGACATAGAGAAAACCGAATCAAGACTTAATTTGAACAGTTGAGACAAAATTTTAAAAATTCAAGTTCCCTTTTATTTTTCTTAACTTTAATTGTCAATTTGATACATAATTTAAAAGAATATTCTTAAAATTTTTCTCAACACTATTTTCTAGACAAGATCATTTTATTAATTTTAAAAGTAATGATCCCACTGTTATAACAATAGGTTACGATGCATTTTAAAGTATATTTAAACTTTTCCCAATCAAGTATTAATACTTAAAAATTATTCGAGAAAAGCTTGTTTTGATAATGATCCCCGAGAGTTATCCACTTTTTAAGGGTTTTTCAACAGGTTTTTCCACAATATGTTGATTAAATTTAATTTTCTATGTGCAAAATAAAATATTATCCGTTTTTAAGGAAAGACAATCCACAATTTATTTTTGGGATCAGTATGATTTTCATGTCTTTTATATAATCCTTTTCAGATTTTATGAAAACAAACGATACAAAAAAGAACTCTGCTCCAGAAATTTTAAAAGAATTGAAAAAATCAAAGCTTGAAGTTCTGACAAATGAAAATGATTTCTTAGTGAAAAACTTAAAAAAGGCGGGATAATTTTTTGATTCTTAAAATAATTTTTTTAATTAGTAAATTCTTAATTCTTCTCCTACATTAAAAATTTATATTAGTTTTAAACAAACACTTATAAAGATTTTTAGTTCATCAAATATAAAATTTCCATTAAATCTATAAGTTAATAGCCCCAATAATAAACATAAAAAATAAATACTCGTTATAGTTATGAGATCTCAGCTAGAGATCAGATTAGAAATATATACGGAAAATTCATAGTTTTACTAAATTATCAGAACCGTTAATTCACCAACATATGCAAATTCGCTTCTATAAATAGATGAATGTTCAAGAACTAAAAGTCAACTACTCAAAGCTTTTAAATAAAGCAGCTAAAGCTAACGGTCGTAAAGAAACTGTTTTTTACTTAAATCGTGCTGCTAAAATCAAAGCAAAACTCTATTCTAATACTAAAGTAACTTGCTTTAAATGTAATGGGGCAGGTTTTTTAAGAATTTCATTGGATGAAACTAAAACGTGTCTTTCTTGTTATGGTAAGGGTTTTTTAATTAAAGATATCCAACTTAGTTAACACAATTTGATTTATTTATGAAAGATCTAATTCAAGCTCATAAAAAATTAATTAAGACAGTAAAAGAACAGATGGGTTTTTCGGATTATGGAATGTACTGGCTAGCTTTCCTTGAAGGGGGTTTAACTGTTTGGTTCCTAGATAGAATATTTTTTCACTGGTTTAAGTTCTAATTTAAATTTAGTGTAAAAATTTATATATCTATCAAATAAATTAATTTATCGAAAACATTTAAAAAGTTGTAGCATATTAAAAAAACCATATGCAATTAATCGGATTAATTCTTCTTATAGCAAGTAGTTGGTATTTATTGAAATTAACATCAAACTTTCTTGATGAACCAACGAAAAAAGAGATTTCAAATAGTTTTAACAACTTCAAAAAAAAATTCTCTGAGGGGAAACAAAATTTTTCTAAAGCAAAAATAAGTGAAGCTTGGGAAAAATATAAAAAAGAGGGCGGAGCTTTATCTAATAAAAACAAAAGCTAGTGTACATATTTATTATCACAAGTTTAACTAAAGATATTTCTACAATTGATTTAATTGGTATTTTGGTTGGTCATGTAATTTTTGGTGTTGCATTGACGCAGCTTTTAGATTGGACGTGGTTGAAGAACCTAATGAGTGAAGAAGATAAAAAAAGGATTCTTAAAAGCTACACATGGAAAGACTTATTAGTTGATGGAGCAATTGTTACGGTAGCCTTAGGAATTATCTTTTTAATAATTAGCTTTTTTTATAAATGAACGTAACTTACATCCTTTTAGTTTTTTTGATACTATCAATTTCAATTTTCTCTAAAATAATCAATTCCTTGGACAAAAAACAGAATAAATGACAGAAGTAACAAGCAACTCCTCAACTGGTTGGTATTTAATCGCTTTGGTAAGTACCTTATCTTTTTTAGCCTTAGTATATTTCGGCCAAAAAAAATAGCTTATACTTTTTAAGAATTTTAGATGTGAAAAAAAAAGCTCTGCATCTACTAGAGAGACAGAGCTTCTTCTTATTTAGATGACAGCTTTATATAAATCTATTGATGATAAAACCTCTTTTTTTAATTAAAGAAAAAGAGACCGATGAATATGATGAAGATACTGAATTCACGGCCCCCTTTATAACCGCATGTTTCGGTAGATACGACAATGAATCACCTCCTTTACTAATGTTTTTTCAAAGATAACTAAAATAATTAAACAAGAAAAGAAATTCAGATAAAATTTAAAAATTTTTTAACAAATTGACTATGTAAATCTCTTTTATAAAAAATAACTGTTCATTTACCAAGGCAAAACTTCTCCATTTGCATGCCAAAATGTACCTGAGTTGTTTTTATTTAGAGAATCAATACGGTTTAAAAGTCCATTAGCCGATTCTTCAGTAGTAATTCCATTTCTTGTATAGCCAGTCATTCTGGTACTCACTAACCCTGGATGTAGAATAGCTACATAAATATCTTCTTTTGATAAATCTATAGAAATTGATTTAGCTGCCATGGATAAGGCAACTTTAGACATCCTGTAACCATAAGAACTGCCAGATGAATTATCTTCAATTGATCCCATTCTACTTGTAATAAAAGCAATTTTAGAGGATCTTTTTAAAAGATGTTTAAGTGATTTAGTTAGAAATATAGGGCTTAATGCATTCACTTCAAATTGACGC
The DNA here is from genome assembly GCA_003212175.1 of Prochlorococcus sp. AG-449-P16. Taxonomy (GTDB): domain Bacteria; phylum Cyanobacteriota; class Cyanobacteriia; order PCC-6307; family Cyanobiaceae; genus Prochlorococcus_A. Next base: position 6,707 of record QCQN01000020.1, on the reverse strand, counting down.
AAAATACTTTTCTTATCAAAGTTTTCGAAAGAATTAAATTCATAAATTCCTGCATTATGAATTAAGCAATCTAAATTGACTCCAGATAGTTTTTTACACAAATTTTTTATAGACTCATCAGAAGAAATGTCTATATTCTCTTCAATTCTTACTCCTAAATCTCTAAGTTTTTTTGAATCTTTCCTACAAGTTGCAATTACCTCATCTCCTCTCTTATGAATTTGCTTACACAATTCTAATCCGATACCTCTATTTGATCCTGTGATTAGATAAGTGGACATCTTTAAATTATGAATTAAAGTTATTCGAATCTTAATAAAATTATTATAGGGTTATAATGGAATTCATTGTTTATTAATAGTTTACAAAGCTAAGCATCAATATTTTTGTACTCAGAATATAATTTTATGGAAATTATTAGTCAAGAACTTACACAAGAGCTTATTAGAATAACGTGGAGGAATCCTGCTTTCATGGCTATAGCTATCGCATTAGTTTGGCTTATCCCACAATTATTTATCAGAAAGATCATGACAAAAAAATATGAACGAAGAAAAATAGAAATTCAAAAAATTAAAATTCAGAAGCTCTACCCCAATTCTCCTAAATAAAATTTTATTTTTAAGATGTTCTTATACATCTAAAAATACTTTTACTTCTAAGTTAAATATGGCCTACAAAATAATTAGAATTGATGGGAAAAATGACAAATTAACCACACAAAATTTTGAAAAGTATTCAGATGCATACCATTTGTTAGAGGAGTTATATGGTGATTTATGTTGTTCAGATGCTGATTATGGAGATATAACATACTACGATATTGTGGAAAATAATAAAAACAGTAAAAATGGAGAATAAAAAATGGACTCCCTCGCAAGAAGAAAATTTTGGGATAATAACAAGTGTATATGAATCCATTAAACAAAAGCTATCAGAACTTCAGAAGGAGACTGGTTGTCCCGATTCTTTTATTTTTGATTTTATTGGGAGTATTCAAAATGAATGGCATCCAAAATCCTGTCACTCCCTGGTAAGAAATAAAAAAAATTATGAATTAAATAATTTATAAAACAACAAAATATATAAAACCTTAAAGTAATTTTTTTAAAAAAGAATTCTTGAATATAATTAAAAATCAAATTATAAAAAAATGATTATTAGAATACTTGGTATAGTTTTAATTCTTGGTACGGTTGCATACTATGGTTTAGCCTTGACCGGTAATAGCAATTTATAGGACTTTTATAAGTTACTAGATTTAATATGAAATGGCCACCTACTCCATGTTGGACAGCTCCAAAGACTATTGATGGTAATAGACATTTTTTAGTTAAGGCGTATGGTGGCAAAAAGGGAAAAAGATGGGTTGACATATTTCCTACCAAAAATAAAAAAGCAATTAAGAGGATTTCTTGGGCAAAACTAAAATCTGAATGGAGTACAGGTTGGTTAAGACTCCCAAAAGATTAAGATAAATTAATTATGTAAATAAATATTATGAACTTTATTTTTGTAAAAAATCATACCTAAAAGAAAAAATATTTCCAGTAATATTTTTAAAAAGAAATAAAAAATGAAGTCAGAGCCAAAGAAGAAACTACCTAATAAAAAAACATTAAGATCAGCTAAATTTGAAGCCAAAGAACAATTTACAAAATCTGCTTTAGAGAATCTTAAGAATGAGAAAGAAAGGATTGTCAATTTATTAAAAAAATCAGGCGAAATCGATAAATAAAAATAAACACTCTAATTCATATACAATCTGCAGAAAAAATTTTTTTTTCTTATGATGTTGTTTTATAAATATTTCATGGATAAAATTTCCATAGCAAACGCTCATTTACCTCAACTGATAGGATTAGTACTGATGTCAATTGGTTATACATTGGGCAACAAATTTTATCTACCTAAAATTCAAAGTAAGTAAACTTATTGGATAGTTGACAGGACTATTAAAAAATAAACGTCTTTAATTTCCTCATATCTGGTACATATGTGTTACACATACTTAGATTCTGCTCAATTCAATCCTCTTTTGTAACATTAACTTAATTTTATGTTACATTAGTTAACAATTGGCTTGCAATACTATTAATTCTACTTGTAAAGGAAATTATTCGTTAAAACCATAATTTCATAGAAAAGGTTGTTTAGGAATTTAAAAACCTTTTGGGAATGAGTCAAGTTATTCAAAAAAATTAATTAGGAAGATGAGCCCACTTACTGCTTTTATCATTGTGATCAGTACGATAACATTTCAGTTCACTCTATATACCATTAAAAGACTACAGGAACCTTTAGAGCCAGAATTATTTGATAAACGAAAGCTTAATCTCCCACAAAATAAAGAAATTAAATACTGGGAGAATGCAGAAATTACTAACGGGAGATTAGCTATGATAGGCCTCATCGCTTTTATATTTAACTATGGTTTATTCGGATGGATAATCCCCGGTTTTTTTTAACAACTTAAGTTCTATTTTTTTATAAAAAATTAAAGGGTATCAAAAAATAATTATGGACAATTAATTTACTTTGTGATTTATAAATATTAATGTCAAGTTAAAGTTAAGCTTTAAAAGTGGACAATTTAAATCAACGTACATATTTATCATTTTTAAAAATCAAAACTATTTAATGCTTTTGAGGTAAAGAAATTTTTGAAAATAAATTCTTAAGCTGCTTCTCTCAACATTGCTTTAAGCTGTTCAGAATCAAGTTGCTCAAGATAATTCCTCATAGCTAACCAAGATCTCTGACTTTCCAATTTTCCACTCCTTTTGAACAAGTCCTGAGAAACTTTATCAACTAATTCTTTATGTGACATAAATACTTTCCTTTTAATTTTGAATAAATTCTACAAATTTCTTTCTAAAGAAATTAATAGTTTTTTGATTAATTCTAATCAGCAAGAATAATCAGAAGTTAAAGCTTTTTAATTTAGATTTTCTGATTTAGGCAATTCAAGCTCTTCAAAAGTCCATCCCTTTATTTGAAGATAATGCCATTTATCCCAAGCCGTATCCAAAGATGCTTGACTAGAAAATTTAATCTTTACTGGCTCTCCAAAATCATTTACATAATATGTATGCATGAAAATCTTCATATTGTTTTTTGAAGATTTTTTATTTCTTGCAAATAAAATTAGTCTGCTCCGTTCTGGGTTAAGCAGCCAACCACTTGGGGACTCATTACGATAACCGTAAGAAAAATTAGTCCAAACATTTGCTCCTCCTAGTGTCATTAATTAGTAATACAAATGTACTATTGTTATAGCAGTATTCTCTTATTGCTGTCAACAATTAAAATGAATTTTTTTAATATGTGGTAAAAAGTGTACACTATATCTAATTCAATAACTTCAAATTTGAACACATTCTGAATTAAAGCTATTATTTGAAATTAATATTTGATACTGAAATTATCAGACTTGAAGGTATTAAGTATGAGTCTATTAGTTTATTTTACTTTCTTTTATGAATTTTATTTTAAAAGATATTTTTTATTCAAAAAATTTCAGATTCATAATTTATATAAGTTTGGGCTTGAGCTACATGTCTTTTATGGCGACTCATGCTCCTTTGGGAATAAGTTGGCTTCCATTTCATGCCGAAAGAGTTTTAAACTCCGTAAACCATATCTTAAATAATTCAGACTTTGTAAAGTTTGGAATTACAAGCTGGTTAGGTTTAAAGGATACATTATCGAATCAAATATACGCAGTACAAGCTCATGAATATATTCATTATTCAATAATTAAAATCATAGTAGGGGAAGAAAATTTTTCTAAATATGGGTCTTACTTCGATAATTTTATCTTAATAGTACTTTCTGGCATCGCTACTGAACTAAATTTAATAGTTCTGAGGGTAAAGAATAATTATATTCCTGAAAACCTTTTAGCTGCATTTAGTTTTGCAATTTTCCTTAGCTTACCTTTCACGTATAGGATGAACCTTGCGCCTTGGCAGGATGTATATTGTCTTCTATTTTTACTCTGGTCTTATATTCTCTTTGCGAAAAATAAAAAGATAATAGCTTTATTACTTTATTTGTATTCATTTTTATGGAACTATCATTGGGGCTTGTTTTTTGGAACAACATACTTTTTCATAAAAATATTTAGTTTAATTTCAAAACGTCAAGAATCTTGGAAAGAACTATTTCCTCCTTCTTATCGTGGAGAAAAATCATCATGGTTGATAATATTTGCCTCATTTTTTTCTCCAGTAGTTTCTGTATTACAGAGCTTTTTACTTCGCCTGGAAAACTATCAATTAACAAACAGTAGTGCTCTATTCAGGGTTGGTATCGATTCCGCTTCAAATATTCATCATGGTGGATGGCTTGCACCATATCAATTTTTGGGAGGAGTAAGATTAACTCTCTGTTTAGATAACAATTTACCAACAATAACATCTGCTATAAAGAATCCATTGTCTGAGAATATTTTTCTCCTTAATTGCTTTAGTGCAATATTAGGGATGTTTATACTCTCGATTTTGTCGATAATTAGTTATTACTTTTTATCGGTTAATAAAAATAAATTTCGTTGGGTTTTAGGTCCTTTTGCTATCGTATTTCTAGCATCTTGTTCAGTACTTCAACAATCAGTGGCGGTACATTTGCAAGGAAGATCGATTTTTTTTGCTTTTATATTTATCGTTGGTATTATAAATTTCTTCATAAGTTTTCCGCCTTTGAAGAAAAAATCACCTTTGATTCCTCTATTTTCATCGATTTTAGTAATTTCATTTATATTAAATAACATAAAAGTTAGTTACTTAACAGGACCTAATGGTTAATCGATTCGTAGTTAGCTTAAACTCAAAACTAAAATATCCTAAATAAACAATTCCAATAAAAATCTACTATGAGTATGATTTCAAATAATTGAATATATATTTATCTAGAACTGATAAAAATAAGTGGAACACAATAGTCATATATTTTTTTTTAATTTATAAAATAAATTATTTTTTAAAAATTGAATTGATGATTTAGTTAAGATAATTACCAAACGTATATGTAAGGTTTGGTAAGTACGACTGCTTCTCCGTCAGTTCTCTGAGCGTCGACCTGGAAAAGCCAGAAGAGGATTCAAAGTGGGCTTTCGTTTCCAATTACATGATTGGTTTACGTCCACATCACGACAGATTCCTCACGTCGAAAAAGAGTCAGATCAGAGCACATTTGAAGAACTTGACCAAAGAAGCAGTAGATTTACTTTAGCTTATTTTTTGGTGCATTTGGTGATGGCCAAATATTTCTAACCTTAACTAATATTTCTTCTGCTTCTTGAAGTCTTTCTAAATGAGTTTGGCCCTTTAGTAAAAAAGTAATATGAGCCATTTTTCTGCCGAGTATTTCTTTAGATTTACCATACCAATGTAAATTTGCTCCTTTGACTTGGGATAATAATTTAAGTCTTGAGTCTATTGAAATTGGGAAATTCTTTTTTAATCCAAGTAAATTTATCATAACTGCCCCTTCGCTAATCATTTTGATTTCTGGTGGAGTAATTCCAGATGAAATACAAATGTATTGATCGAATTGACTTGAGGTGCATGCTTCAATAGAAAAATGAGCAGAATTGTGCGTTCTCGGAGCTATTTCATTTACTAATAATCCATTTATTCCAAAGAAGAATTCAATTCCAAGGACTCCAACGTAGTTAAGTTCATTTACTATTGAGGAAAAAATATTTAATGCAAAAGAATTTAAATCATAATTTTTAGCCGCAGGCGCTAAGACCCAATCACAAACCTTATTTGCTTGAAAGGTTTGTACTATAGGGAAAACTCTTATTTTTCCATTTTGGTCTCTAGAACCTACAAGAGCTAACTCACTATCATAATTTATCCACTCCTCTATCAACCACTCATCATAATCATTTTGAACTAAGAACGAATCAAGTTCATCTAAATTATGAATTTTTTTGTTGCCTTTCCCGTCATATCCACCTTTATTAGATTTTGCCATTAAGGGGAAGTTCCATTTTTTAATTTCTTCTTCAGTAAGTTTTTTAAAATTCTTTAAGGTAGTCCATTTTGGACAAGGTATATTCAAACTATCAATTAATTTTTTTTGAGAGATCCTATCCACAAGAGGTTGAATTGCTTTAAGGCTTGGAATAAAAACATTATCGGACTCAAATGATTTCAATTTCTCAATTTTTATCCATTCATTTTCGAATATTATTTTTTCACAAATATTTAAAAGGTATTTATTTCCTTTTATTTTTAAAGGATCAGCTTCAATTACATAATCAGCCTTTAAGGCTGCAGGATCGAAGGGAGATTTTGTTTGGACACATACGTCTAAATTTCTATTTTTTGCAGCCTCAGTTAACATTAAGGCTAGTTGACCACCTCCAATAATTCCTAAAGAATAATTTTTTCTAATGTTATTTATATTTCTTTTTGAACTCATAAGATGATTTTATTATGATTTCTAATTCTTAACAACTGATTTTTTTTCTATATAAATCAAATTTCTATTTTGCTAGTATAGATATTATAAATTTGAAACTTGTAGATTTAATGTAGGTAATCAATTGTGCACAAGAATATGATATTAGTACCATTAGGAGAAAAATCTTACGAAGTAACATTAAAAGCGGGAGTATTAAAAAATATTAGTGAAGAACTTTTCAAAGTTGGAATAAATAATAATAGAAAAATACTCTTAATTACTAATAAAGA
>QCQN01000019.1 GCA_003212175.1 Prochlorococcus sp. AG-449-P16 | reverse complement strand
TAATTCATATTTATTTCTTTTCCTAGCTAGCGGGGTAATAGATGGAGAAGGTTTCTGGATTATCGACACTATAAACACCGACACAAATATTTATGATGATAAAAGCCTTTTAGAATGTCACAGAAAAGAACTAATTGGATATAGTTCAGCAAAAGATATTATTAATGCTATCAATATTAATGTTGATAACATTGTAATAGGATTAAAAAAAAAGAATTTTCCTTTAGACAATCCACCTAAAGGTATTCCATTTGATATGCCACTAAACTTGTTAGAAAATATTTTTGATTATTGGTTAGAAAAATACAAAGATCAAGAAGAATGGAATACATGTTTTGGTCTTCTTAAGACCAGAAAAAGGATATCATTATCCAATCTAATTAATAACAATGTTATCACAGGCAAGTCAAAAAGATGGGCAATTGAAATAGAAAACCTCCATAATTACGAGCCAAATTCGACCAAAAAAATTATCCATAATGATCCGATGTGGAAATAAATATATAATTTTAAAAGAAAGATTTTTTATAGACAATATTTTCTTAGAATGTATTTATCAATAAATAGACAATGAAAAAAACATTTGCATTTAGTCCAGATGAAATGAATGGAATCGTAGAAGAAACTTATTCCAAAATTATAAGAGAATGCAAAAAATTGATAAAAGAGACTAATTGTCCTGACGAACAAGTAGTCGCTCTTTTGAGCGTAATTGCTTCAAATTTTGCTCCGATAACCGATAAAGAGAAAATTTAATATGACACGCTATTATACGTGGAACGAATTTGATGAAAGCGTAGAATACATCGCCAACAGTTGCAATATTTCCAAGTTAACTGGGATTTATGGTGTCCCACGGGGCGGACTATGTCTTGCTGTAGCGTTAAGTCATAAACTAAACCTAGAAATTATAGAAAAGCCAAAACAAAACTCTCTCATAGTAGACGATGTATATGAGACAGGGCATACACTGAATAATTTCAAAAATATCAAGGGAGCGCAATATTATGTTCTCTTTAGCAAAAAAAGACCGACCTGGTGGAATTCCGTAAATATTACTGAAGACAATGAATGGATAGTTTTTCCTTGGGAAGATAAACATAATGCATTAATTGATAAAGTTAAATTCCAAAAAAATAGAGGCCTTATATGAAAAAAAAATTATATCTAGCTAATCCATATGGATTTTCAAAACAAATTAAAAATCTATTACCTGAATTTATTAAGATTTTCAAAGATCTTGGTATTGAGGTTTATGAACCCTTTTCCAGGACATCAAAATTTATTGGGAATACAGATTGGGCATATGAAGTAGCTAAAAGTAATCTGGAAGACTTAAAAAATAGTGATTGTATCTTTGCTATTGTAAATGGCAATCCACCTGATGAAGGAGTTATGGTTGAACTAGGAATAGCAATAGCTCTTAAAAAAGAAATATTTTTATTCAGAGATGACTTTAGAAATTGTTCAGATAGTGATCAGTATCCGCTTAACTTGATGTTATTTTCTGGTCTATCAAAGGTAGATTGGTCAAAAAATTATATAGAATCAATAGAAGATATAAAAAGCGACAAAAAAAATTTTTTAAAGTGGGCAAAAAATTAATAAAAAATTTACAGTTACTAGAAATAATGATCTAAATTTAATAAAATAGAACATAATTGGACTCTAAATGTTATAATTTAGTTTTTAAACCTTTAGCATTGACACAAGTAACTGTAGGCGAAAACGAAGGGATTGAATCAGCCCTAAGGAGATTTAAAAGACAGGTCTCCAAATCAGGTATTTTTGCTGATCTAAAAAGATTGAGACATCATGAAACCCCGATAGAAAAATATAAAAGAAAATTACAACAAAGAAGAAAAGCAAGAAAAAGATAAAATTATTAGAATGAGCTTAAGCCCGTATTGCGTAATAAAAGGATAAATAAGTAACAATTATTTTTTATAATATTTTCAACCTTTTTAAGTATTTTTTTTGTTTGTTAAGTAAAACAATAACTATATGATTTTACGAAACTAAATTTCTAATATTTTTCTAAAACTTTCACGCCAATTTAATTTTTGATAATGTCAAAGTCTATAGCAATTATGAAAAGTTTTATTGAGAAAAGTTTTATTGAGAAAAATTTTTTATTTAAGTTTTTTTAGCTTTTTAACAAGATTAATTCCCACACCAGGTACTGCTAGTAGTTCTTCATCCTTAGCAGATGTGATAGATTTTATAGTTTTAAAACCAGCTTTATAAAAAGCCTCTGCACTCTTGGAGCCCACACCGGGAAGAGATTTAAAACTTTCAATCAATTTTTTTGCATCCTCTTTTTTTGTTTTTGATTTAGAGGTTTTGGTAGACTTTAAAGACTTTTTCTTAGTTTTTGCTGTAGTTGTTTTAGCTAAAGGCTCTTTAACAGGCGCTTTACTATTAAAAAGAATCGATTTTAGTTTACTTAAGAATTGAGTAATCATTTATTCAATATAAGTAATTAATTAAATTCTAAAATATTGAAAACTTTTCAAAAAATTAAAAAATTTAAAAGGATTGTTAGAAAATAATTTATATACAACTATATAAAGACATATATTCATTTATGATGCAAGTAGATTAAATCTAACAAGTATTAATATAGTTAATTTAAAATTAAGAAAATTATAAATTTCAACGAAAATTTTGTCTCCCCATAATATTTTGGGATATAAAACTTAAAAAAATAAATTTATTTCAATTATTTTTTAATAAAAAACTTGCCTAATAACCATATGAATTTTATAAATAATCGAATTTGAAGTAAATACTATAAGGAAAAAGGAGTCATTACAAATTAAAAGATATAATATTCTATTAAGGCCTAAAATTACTTAATAAAGAGTAGTTCTTAAATTATGAAGGATTATTAAATCCTAAATCTTAAAAAAAATGACTTATAAATATGCAATTAATAGCAATAAGTGGGCCATCAGGCAGTGGTAAGACAACAATTTCAAAAGAAATTCTAAAAAATTTTAAGGGTGGGATAATTTTAAGTACAGATGATTACTACAAGTCTGGAATCATTAGTAGAATATTATCTAAATTAGTAAAGTCTTATTATGACAAGAAAATAAGCTTTAACTTTCGACTATTTAAAAATGACTTAGAGTTTATTTTAAAAAATAGATACATTACCCACACTTATAAATATGACTTTAAGAGAAAGTCAATTACTAAAATTTGTAGAGAGATGAAAAAAATAAATTATTTAGTAATTGAAGGTATCTTTGTAAAGGATTTGTTCCATAGTTTAAAGATTCAAGACTATTTTATAATTCAATTAAAGACTAAAAAAAAATCTTGCATGAAGAGAGCTATTCAAAGAGATTTTCTAGAGAGAGGAAAAAACATAAATCAGGCAAAAAAAGACTTTTTGAAGGGATGGGCAATATTCAATAAAAATAAAATTAAACTAAATAAATATATTAAAAAGATAGTTATCAAAGAAAAAGACGATCCTATTGCATTGATAAAGAAAACTATAGATTTCTCAAATTAACTTTTCAGACAATTTCAAAGCACTCAAGATAGCTCCCTCAACTCTTCCGAAGCCTTCATTAGCGAACCAATCTCCGCAAAAAGCTATATTGTATTTTTTACAAACCTGTAAATTTTCAGGAATTCCGGCACCATAGGGTTGAGAGGCATTCCATCGCATAATTGAAATATCTTTGTAATCAAATAATTTATTTATATGCTTGTTTTGGTGAAATAACTTATTAAATTGAAGAATTAAATTTGCTTTAAATATTTCATGATTTTCTGAATTTGAAAATTCTTTAATTAAATCAACACTTCTTGTGTGTATTACAATTCCTAATTTACTATCAATATGTTTTTGGAATATAATTCTTTCAATTTTAAATTTTTGTTCGTGAGATTTATTTAATAGGAAATATCGATATTTTTTTTTATAACTATCTTTAAAGTCATAGTTATGATTTGTATAAATTAAAAACGTCATTCTTGGTAAATAGCTTTGCTCATCTAAAAGTTTAATAATATTATCAATTATTTTATCTTTTTTAATAGGAATAGCTTTTCTTAAGGGAATTTGATTAACATGCAAAATATCTAAAGACCTTTTATGTAAAAGTAAATTGCTTGAACAAACAAGGAACTTAGATATAAATTTAGATCCATTCTTTGAAGTTAAAATCCATTTGTTATTTCTGAATTCCAATTTAACTATTAATGTTTCAAAAAAATAATCAATTTGATTATTAATATTATGAGTAGAAATTATTTTTTGAGATAATTCAGACATAGTTGAGCTAGTAATATAATTTTTTCCACTATGAAAATCAGAATTAACCTTTAAATTCAGATTATTTTCATCATTAAATTCATAATATTCTGAGGTATCTGACTGAATAATATCTTTATCTAAAAGTTCTCTAATAAATTTTTTTGTTAAGTTATTACTATAATTTTTTATATTTAAATTAGGGGATCCATGATCTAACTGCCAACCTTTATTTGAAAAACTATATCTAGTACTGGCTCTCCCTCCAAGATTTCTCCCATATTCAATTATTGCAATTTTTCCTTTAAAACCATTCTTAATATGTCTAGAAGCAAATACTGAAGAAGAAATTCCTCCACCTACTATAGCAATATCATAAGAGGAAAGATTATTCATACTGATTATTTAATTAATATTTTAATAAAGCTTGAATTTTTTCTAACTTTTCTTGCGAACAAAAATCAGTTTCGATTAATGGTTGGATATTATGCTCAAGATAAAAATCAATTAAGTCTTTAGTAAATCCAAAAAATTTATCTAAAGAATTCAAATATTTTTCTGAAATATAAACTCCCTTCCAAGGACGATAATTAAATCTTGCGACAAATTGCCTAGATGGTATGAATAAACTGCCATAAATTTTTATTTTGAGATTTGCATTATTAATTTTATTGTTGTCGATTGAATTTTTTAGAAAGTTAAGTTCGCTTGTTAGTAATCTTAAATCAGTTCCATATTGTAACCATATCGAATTAGTTAATCCCAAAGAAATTTTTTTTTGAATTCTTTCTCTTTCTTCTGAAATATTAAAATATTTCTTTAAGTAAGGATTATAAGCAACTCCAAGATTAGTTTTAAAATTTTTTTTATCTAGCAAATTGTTCATAAGATCCAAGACATCAAAGTTCCTCTTTTTATTGGAGCCGGAGACTAGTAGGATATTTTTATTTCCGTAATAATTACACATTTCAATGAAATTTTGAAACGTCTCATATGAAGTATCTTTATTTTGAGTATATTGATGATACAAACTATAATGATAGATCACATCTAATTCATTGAAATTATTGCCAATAAAATCAATTGTCTCATAAAGAAATTTTTTTTTAATAACTCCTTTGCAAGGGATATTGATTTTATTAATATTGTTATTTTTGCAAAAGATTAGTTTCTTTTCTAGTTGATAAATTTCTTTAAAAGATAATTCAAATCTAAAATTGTTAACCATAAATTCAATTATATAAATACATATAAGTTTTGTTGCCTATCTAAAACATGCATCACTAACAATTCTTATTTTTGAATCATTGTTTTTTTTCATCTTTAATAAATAGCTAGGAGAAACAGATAGTATCGCTTTTAAAGAAATTTTATCATTTGCCGTTTTATCTATAATTTCCTTAAAGCATTTCCAATTGTTTGGTGATAATATTCCTGGCCACGCAATCCACAACCCGATAAACAAACCTGTAGCTAAAGAGATTAGGTATTTCATAAATAAACAAGTCTAAATCTACACCAAATTATATTGAAAATTAATTAATGAAAGTTTTAAAACTTAAAATGATTTCTTTCATATACTCGCTTACCTTAGTTTACTTTAAAATTAATTTAAAATTAATATGAGCTTGAAGGGTTAGAATGAATCAATAAAGTTTTTAATTTAATATGGCAAATCAAAATTATTTAATTGCTATCGCGTTAATAGAACAGAATAATATAAGAGCAATGCCTTTGGGTGGGAAAGAAATAAAAGACACTCTAGATGAGGGAGATAATCTTAACAGACTTGGAGCAGAAGTTATTTTGAATTTACTCCTTAGAGTTTTTCAGCGTACTGATGATGGAGCATTAAAAAGAGTTTCTGAAGATAAAGGGCTTTTGTTAGTTCATATGCATCCAAAAAGAATGCAAAAGGAATTGCCTTTTATAAAATCAGAATGGATAAGAGATGGAGATACTAATCAATTCTTGAAGTATTTGGGGAACCTTTCAAAAGAAATATGGACTGCTTCATTTGTAAAATATAAGGGTATAGAATTAGTTTCAATAGCCAAAAACGAAGATATCTAATAACATAAAAATTTTTTAAAGAACTTTCGGAATTCTAGAAATATTCAGTAATCAATTCGTCGTTATATTTATAAATTTTTAAAGACTTTTTCTTTTCCCCAAAACTGATGGATTCATATTTATCATTGTTCTTTATGTGTAAAGCACAATTACCTTCAATACATATACATGAATTAATTATGTTATTTGTTAGGATTTTTTTAACATATGGTTCTCTCTCTTTTTCTTCATCAAAATGGGGGCATGCAATCCCCTCAACAAAACCTAAGCAATCTATAATATCCAATTTATCTGCGAAAGAATCGGTTATACCCTTATCAAACCAACAAATTGCACCTGCACTTACTCCACTCATTACGATACCTTTTTCATAAGCTGTTTTTAGGATTTTATCAAGACCCCATTCCTTCCAAACAGCTAACATACTTTTTGTATTTCCACCTCCTACAAAGATAATGTCTTGGTTGAGGATTTTTTTTTCTAAATTCTCAGTTCTTGTAAAAAGATCTATATGAGTAGAATTACAATTTAACTTTGAAAAAGCACGATAAAAGTTAAGTTTATAGGAATCGCAATCACCTGATGCAGTGGGAATGAAACAAATACTAGGTTTCTTTAAATCAACGAGTGATATGATATATTTTTCTATCATAAGATTTCCTAAAGAACGACCAAAACCTCCTCCTCCTATTGCAACTATATTTTTTTGTAGCATTATAAATAATTATTTTATTAATGAATATAAGACAAATCACATCAAAAGATAGCCTTGAGTTAAAAAAGGTTTATTTTGAATCAATACAATCAATAGATAAAAAAATATATAGTAGTGAACAAAAAAAAGCATGGTCAAGTCAAGCCTGGGCCAATAAAAACTTTGATAAATCACTAAGTTTAGGAAAAGGATGGTTGGTTAATGATAATGACAAGATAATTGCATTCGCAATAAGATATCCAACTAATAGAATTTCACTATTTTACTGTAGAGGAGAATCACAAAGAAAAGGTTATGGAACAAAATTACTTAATAAAATAGAAATTGAGGCTATAGAGGAAGGGCTTACTTTTTTATCAACTGAAGCCAGTTTAATAAGTTATAAGTTATTTCTAAAAAACAAATGGGATATTATTATTAAAGAAAAAATATTTATCAATAATATTTTATTTGAAAGATATAAAATGAAAAAAAATCTGATCTACCAATAAAAAATTAAATATGAAAGTCAAAAATGTATTATTTATACAAAGAATAGTTATATGGATTTTATATTTATTATCAGGTCTAATAATTTATACAAGAGAGGGGTATTTATCCCCGTTCTTAATATATTTCACCAAGATAATTTATCCATTATCAATTTTTTGGCTTCAAATAAGGATAAAAAGGAAAGGTAAGTTTTTACCAATAGATAATTCAATGACTACATCTCAATTATGGTTCAATATTTTACCTGTATTTGCTTCATTAATAACAGTAATACTTACTTTTTCTAATGCATTACTATACATTTTAAGCAGATTTATTTAAGAAGAATATTTTATCAAGTCAAAGCAGATGGTCTTATTTAACGATAAATAAGTAGTTTTACTTAACGCTCAAAACATTTTGTAAAGATAATTGCCTTTTTTTATAAATTGTTTAAATTTTAAGAAGAAATATTATTTCTATGAAGAATATTACTTACAAAGAAAAATTTAACTATAACAATGAAAATAAGGGTATTAATGAAAACGAGCTATTCTCTCTAAAAATTACAGATAGTTTATACAAAAAAGATATCGGTAAATTCTTAGAAATTCTCTCTTCTCACTTTATTTAGACGAGGAATGCATTTTAATAATGTTCAAATTCAAACAGTTAGATATATTATTAGATTTTTGACCAATAATATAAAATGAATTAAAAAAAAAATGCAACTTTATCTTGCTGACTGTCAATTTCCAGATATTGATAACCAAGTAAAGGCTTATCAATTATTTATCGAAGCTTGGGAAAACGGTGACATGGCAAAATCAGACAAAACAGACAAATTTGAGATGTTATTCAGAGTACATGCACCTGGAGAAGGAAGAGTAGTTTGTTTATGTAAGGCATATAGTGACAAAGAAATATTTAATCATTTTGCTCCGTGGAGAGCAAAATTTGGTATTCATATGGAATTTACACCTGTAATAAGTTGTCAAAATGTTGTTGATTACCATAAAGATTTATTCAAAACTCTTGGTTAATATGCACAAATAAAAAATAATCGTGATCAAACTTTTTCCTAATCTTCTTTATAAAAAAAAAGATAGAAATTTATCATCTTCAAAAAGCGGCCTAGATAAGAAAGATAACAATATATCCAAACCATTAATAGTATCTGGTTTTATTATTTCATTAACTTCTATATTTTTGCTTCTTTTCACTATTAACAATAAATTTGGATAGTTTAAGTAATTAGCACTATTACTTTTAAATGAATATCATTTATTATTACTTTAAAATAATTAATTAAATGGCATTTAAAGAAGGGGGGATGGCTTCGGGTCTCCTTATCATTGCAGTTTCAATAGTTTTTGCTGCAGGTTTTGGATTTTTAGTGTTGCATTTTGTCCCTGGGACGCCATTTTAAGGAAACCAGATGGATAAAATAAAAATAAGTACTTTAAACACTTACAGCATCTAAATTTTGCACTTGATTATCATCAGAATTAGACTTCTTCTTTAAGTTATAAGCATAAACTAATGAACCTAAAGCTAAAGTGGTCGAGGCTAATATTCCTGATATGAGTAGTAATGCAAAAAGTCCTCCAATTAATCCCCCTTTCAATCTAAGCAAATTTGATTTTATTAGAAGAATTGATAAAAAAACAATAGTAGCTTTAAGAGAATTAATTTTCAAAAAAGTAAATGGATAAAAAGGGTTCAACAACATAACCTTGTCATAACGAAACTAAATACAATATTAAAAAAAAATTATTAAAACTGCCTAGAAAAAAAAAAAGACTCTAATGAGTCTTTATTTAATTAAATAGTGCGTAAATTTCTAGATTTATGCATCAGGATCAAAATTCTTAAGATTTGGTCCTGCCACAAGACCAACAAGACCGAAAAGGACCAAAGAACCAATTCCGAAGCCTGCTGCCCAAGGATTGAAACCACCTAAAGCAAAAGAAGCTAATAAATTCATGATTTTAAAACATAATATCTTCGAGTTAGCATACAGAATTTTTGTAAAAAATATACCTATTTTGAGACATTTCTTCGTAATTATGAAAATCTTCTAACTAAATCCGTTTGTTTTATAGCCACAAAATTTTAATTTTTTGCATTATTATCAGTGAAATGACCCATATATAGGGATATGTTGAGAGAATTAACACTGATTTTATTATGACTACCAAATATACCTTTATTTATGATGGGGAATGTCCCTTTTGCAACCATTTTGCAGAGCTTCTTGAAATAAAAAGCAAGATTACTAATATTGAATTTATTGATGGTCGTAAAAATTCCACTCTAATCAACTCTCTATTAACCAAAGGTTATGATTTAGATAAAGGGGCTATTCTCCTAAAAGGTGAAGAGATATTTCATGGGGCAGAGGCAATTAATACTATTTGCAAAAAAATTAAAAACCCATCGGGTAGTCTGCTTTTTATACTTTCAAGGGTATTCAAATCAAAAAAAAGGACCAAATTATTGTTTCCTTTACTTATAACAGCGAGAAGATTCGCATTGATATCAAAAGGGGTCTCAACATCTCTTGTTTAAAAATAAATAATTTCTAAACATTAAATAACATATTTATAAGCTTATGTATCAATAAATGATAATTCATTATTTATTAGCTAGAACTAATAGGTAACTTTAAACTTTAATGATAGAAAATTTCAATCCCTTTATTTCATTAGGCGGTGACAACCAAAAAGTTAATCATATGGCAGAAGCGGCACTTGAATTAAATTTAACATGCAATGATTTAAAAAAAGATTTAAATTTAACTGATGGAGATGTAGTTGATATGTTGCAACTAGTTATGGATAGGTTCAAGAATAGTAATTAGTTTTAAATTATCATCAACAAATCATTATATTTCTAACTCTTTAATGAAAACAATACAAATTGAGTTTTCAAAATATGAATCAGTTAACTTTTTATGGTCTGAATTAATAGAAGCTTACGGATTTGAAAGAGCTAGAAAAATAATTTCGCAGGCTATGGACTTGCAAAAAATGCATGGCACAAAAAACGGCACTATGCCAATTATATTTTCAGGAACAGGTGGATTAGCACTTATTCCGATAAAATTGCTCTTAAAAGAGGATTTTAAAGTTAATTATAAGGATAATCAAGTCTTAATATTTAATCTAAAAAGAAAGTCATTTCAAATTTTAAATGAAGCAAACTAATCTAAACTGACCCTTCCTCGATAAAGCCAAAATTATTTTATAGTTTAATGAGATAATTAAATAATAGTGACTTTTAAAGCTACATACCTTGGTTCAAATGGTTGGTTTATAAATTTTAAAAAAACTAATTTAATCATTGATCCATGGCTCAAGGGAGATTTAATTTTTCCACCAGGAGAGTGGTTTTTCAAAGGATCATTAGATCAGGAAATTTCTATAGACAAAAATGTAGATCTTATTTTATTAACACAAGGATTACCTGACCACTGTCATATCCCCACATTAGAAATGTTTAGCAAGGATATTCCCATAATTTGCCCTAAAAGCGCTTGTGAAGTATTAAAAAAGATCGGTTTTAGTTTAATCAAAATGTTGAAACCAACTGAGAAAATTCATCAATTTAATTTAAGTATAGAAGCAACTGCTGGTGCACCAGTCCCACAAATAGAAAACGGATATATAGTAAAAGACGATGAAGATAATAGTTTTTATATAGAACCACATGGATATCTTGATGAAAACTTAGATATGCAAAAACTTGATGCTGTTATTACTCCCACAAAAAATTTAGAATTACCCCTAGTGGGTTCTTTTGTTAAAGGTGCTGATGTAATACCAAAATTGATTAACAAATTCAATCCAAAATATATACTTTCAAGTACCGTAGGCGGAGATGCAAAATATTCTGGTCTTTTAAATAATTTAATTTCAGTTCAGGATTATGAACAGAAATTAAATTGTAATCTTGTAGATCTAAAGAGTATGCAATCTATAATGATTTAAATAGCTCCAAAAGATCTTTTATTAAGTCATTCATCTTGGAAGCAAATTTATTATAAAGGAGTTCAAAAAATTCATTCATTTTTAATTACCTCAATACTTTTATTGGCTTTAAATAGTAGCTATGTTTGTGATAATTCAAAACTTAATCTTGTGATGAGAAATAATATTAATGGTGACTTTTCCATAGTAGAAAAGTTATCTGAGTTAAAGCCAGGAGCATTTATAAATATTGATTGGAATAAAACAAAGCTTATGCTCCCATACTCTCTAAGAAAAGACTATATTTCCTTTACAGATAAAAAATGGGACTGGAGGTACCAATTTAATAAGGACGGATCGTCTGATGTTAATAATCCTTCTTTATACGAACTACTTCCTTCTGGGGAGATTAAAACACATTTTTGTGAAACAGAAGATAATACGTAAAACTTATAATTTCAAAATAAGTATTCTAGATTATTTAGTTTCTGTACTTCTTTGTAAAGATGAACAATCAAAAAAACCAAAATATTATTTCAAGATATGTAAAACTTGATGATTACAAAATTTTTGATTATGAAATTCCAGAAATTTTTTTGGACTTCGTAATTAAGAAAAATGCTGTTAATGTAACGACGAGACTAAAATTGGTAAAAAAAAATAAGAAAACCAGAAATCTTATTCTTGATGGTACGGATATATTAATAAAAAAAATATTTATAGATGACTCAATAATAGAAGAGGAATACTATCAACAACAAAAAAATAACTTAAAAATCAAGAATATAAATAAAGATAATTTTTTATTAAAAATAGAAGGAATAATTAAACCCAAGGAAAATACATCCCTTTTAGGAATGTATGAGAGCAATGGAATTATAACCACGCAATGTGAGGCAGAGGGATTTAGAAGGATAAGTTTTCACTCTGATAGGCCTGATATTCTAAGCAAATACACTGTGCGCATTGAGGCAAACAAGAATGATTATCCTGTCTTACTTTCAAATGGTAACCTTATAAAAGAAAATAATCTTAAAAATAACCGGCATGAAATAATTTGGGAAGACCCATATCCGAAACCCTCATATCTATTTGCATTGGTAGCAGGAAAACTTAATTGTGTAAAAGACAATTTCATAACAAAATCAAATAAAAAAGTAAAAATAAATATTTACGTTGAGTATGGCGATGAAAAATATGTTCAACATGCAATAAGTTCCTTAAAGAAATCAATGAGCTGGGATGAGAATAAATATAACCTTGAATACGATTTGTCATTGTTCAATATAGTTGCAGTCAGGCACTTTAATATGGGAGCAATGGAAAATAAAAGTCTCAATATTTTCAACTCAAAACTAATACTCGCTAATTCTGAAACAACAACTGATGAGGAATTAGAAAGAATAGAGGGTGTGATAGCCCATGAATACTTCCATAATTGGACAGGTAATAGAGTGACTTGTAGAGATTGGTTTCAATTATCTCTAAAAGAAGGTTTAACGGTATTTAGAGATCAACAATTCACTGCAGACCTTCATAATCATGAAATCAAGAGACTTGAGGATGCAAAATTTCTTAGGAGAAATCAATTTAGAGAGGATTCTGGTCCAACATCGCATCCTGTAATGCCAGAAAAATATCAAGAAATAGACAATTTCTATACGACCACGATATATGAAAAAGGATCAGAAATAATTAGAATGCTTAACAAGCTTGTAAAAGATGAAAATTTCTATAAAGGATTTAGTAATTACATCTCAACATATGATGGAAAGGCAGCAACAATTGACCAATTTGTCGATAAAATTTTAGAGCACAATAAGGAAATCAATCCTAAAGAATTTAAAGTCTGGTACAAGCAAAATGGCACACCAAAAGTTAAATTCAAGAGAATCTGGGATCAAACAGAAGGAAAACTTACAATACAAGCCTCTCAAAGTAATCCAATAAAGAAGAACCCGTTTAATGATTTACCTCTAATAATTCCTATAAATCTGGCTATATTTTGCGGTAAAAATAAAACAATAGAAAAAACAGTTGTTTTAAAAACAAAAAAACAAGAATTTATTTTTAGGGATGTAAAATCTCACCTCCAAATCCCCTTAGTAACTTATTTTCGCGAATTCTCTTCACCAGTTGAATGGGACTCAGACACTACGTTGGATGAAAAATTTTTAATCTTAAAATATGAAAAAGATTTTTTTACACTATCTAACACTGTAAAAGTATTTTTTAAAAAAATAATTTTATGCAGATTAGATGAAAAACCAGATCATAAAGTTGAAAAAAATTTAATAAGCACCTTAATATCATTTATAAAAAATAAAGATATTAATTTATCTCTTTTATCAGAATTACTAAGTATTCCAACATTTGCTGAAATTGAATCTGAGATTGAAAATATAGACCCTTTAAAAATATATAAAACTATTGACGAATTAAATTATTTATTCGGTACCAAATTAAAAAAAGAATTATATTTCAAGCTCCAAGAAATAGAGAAGAATCTAAATAAAGTGTGGCCAGAAGGTAAAAACGAGAGAAAACTAATCGAAACTATTTGGAAACTACTTTTACACAGTGATGATGAGGAAATTAAAAACAAAATAATTAATTATGTCGATAGTAATTCGATGACGTTAGCAAAAGCTGCATTGAATTCTTTCAGTAGGATTAATTGTCCTGAAAGACAGACTATTTCAAATATTTTCTTCAATAAATGGAAAAATAATAGTGTAGTATTAGATAGTTGGTTTTCATTCAATGCATCTATTGAAACTGATGATAAAACTAGCGGTATAGAAAAATTATTTAAAAATAAGTTTTTTGATGCAAAATCACCAAACACTTTAAGAGCCATATTAAATACTTTCGTAACAAGAAATAGTACTTTTCATGCTATTGATGGTTCTGGTTATAAATATATTGCAAAAAAGATAATTGACTTTGATAAATTAAATCCAATAGTAATTTCACGTTTTGTGAAAGTATTTAGTAGGTACAATTATTATTCTGACCCTTTCAAAACAAATATGATAGAAACAATAAAGCAGATTAAAAAGAATAAACTATCAACAAATACTAAAGAAGTATTAGATGCAATAATAGAGTGATTTATTGATAATATTTAACTAATTATAATAATAACAATTGTAAATATAAATATTAAAATAAATATAAGATACTTATTGATAAAAATATAATCAAATACATTTTTATTATTTTCTTCGTTCCACTTTTTATTTACGTATTCCTTAGTCATAAATTTATTAGGTCTGCCACAATATAAACATGTTGGGGAAGTTTTTAAAATTAAATTTTTACATTGGGGACACTTTTTTTTTTCCATAATTCAATCTTACTAAAATAAAATTGAAATAAGAAAAAATAAATAAAATAAGTAATTTAAATTAAATTTATTATATTTTTAATAATTAAATATCATTGCAAAAACAAATTTAATGTAAATTATTTAAAAAAATTCAATATAATGAAAAATTAGTATTTGGTCTGAAATGTTTGCTATTGCACTTGGAATGTCCCCTATCGAAAAAATCACTGTTGCAATATCTGCTTCAATTTTTATAGTTGCTTTTACATGGGTCTCAATTAAGGGGGATTTAAGAAAACTTGCTAATGAACTAATCGAAGATAGTGAAAATAATCAGGATAATTAAAAAAACTTTTAACTTACTTTGAATGTAAACTAGGATAATCAATAATATGCCTAATTTCTTTTAGTGAAGAACCATAGATTTTTTTACCATTTAAGTGAACACCAATCCATTTTTCCTTTTGATTAAAAAAATTATTTTTAGTTGCACCCCTCTCGAGATAATCTTTATTATCCCAATTTAAAGTTATATCCCAACCTTTATAATTTTCTATCATTGAAAAAAGAGTACATATTTAAATAATACCCAGAGAAACAGAGAACAAAAACAAAGGAAATAAGTATTTTTTTCATTATTTTTATTTAATATTTAGTAATGACTTTTATTTTACGAGCAGCTTCATCTGCATTTTTTCTAGCCAAATTAATGTCAGAATTTGATGAAAGAACAACACCCATTCTTCTGCCATTTCTGGAAACTGGTTTGCCAAATATTAGTACTTTAGTCTTTTCAAATTCTAATGCTTCATTAAGGCCCACATAAATAGGATTTATACACTCTTGTTTAGACAGTATAACTCTGGTTGCAGAGGGTTCTATTAAATCTATATACGGTATTGGTAAATTTAAAAAAGCCCTTAAATGTAATTCAAATTCATTAATATTTTGACTAACTAATGTAACCATACCGGTGTCGTGTGGTCTTGGAGATAATTCTGAAAATATAACCTCACTTCCTTTTATAAAAAACTCTACTCCGTATAATCCTGCTCCATTAAGGTTATTTAAAATTCTACTTGTCATTCTCTTAGCTTCAATAATTAAGGACTCTTTGATATCTATAGGTTGCCAACTACATTGATAATCCCCATTAGATTGAAGATGCCCAATTGGTAAGCAAAAAATATTTTCACCATTTTCCTTTCTTACAGTTAAAAGAGTAAACTCAAAATCAAAATTAATAAATTCTTCAATAATTACCCCTTTAACCTTTCCTCTTGAATTTGCTTGTGCCTGTTTCCAACCATTTTGTAAATCATTTTTTGTTTCAACCAAACTCTGTCCCTTTCCTGAGGAGCTCATTAAAGGCTTAAGTAAAAGTGGGAATCCAATTTCATCTGCTTTTTTTTCTAAATCATCAAATTCAAAAATATAATCAAACTTTGCAGTTTTAATTTTTAATTCTCTAGAAGCTAAGTCTCTAATTTTATCTCTATTCATGGTTATTTCCACAGTTCTGGCGTTTGGAACAATATTGAATCCTTCATCCTCTAGTTCTTTTAGGGCCTCAATTGAAAGTGCCTCTATTTCTGGGACAACATAGTCAGGCTTAAATTCTTTTATAACATTTTTTAAAATATTTTTATCTCCCATATCAATTACTCTTGAATAATCAGCGACTTGCATTGCAGGTGCTTTTTCATATCGATCAATTGCAATGACTTCTAATCCTAATCTTTTGGATTCTATTACTAATTCTTTTCCTAGCTCGCCACTACCAAGCAATAAAATTCTTTTTTTAGAAAAAATTGAATCTTTCATATTTATTAAACTTTTTCGTCATCATCAGAAGATTGTGAAGATGTATTATCTGTAATTTCTTTATCTTTAGAAAAACTAAATAAAAATTTTCTACCAAACCAATTTTGACTTCGAATGCTATTAGTTATTGATCTTGAAACTGCACTTAAAAAAAAGACTCCAATCATTGCCCAAATAATTCTTTCCAAAGCGATTGCAGGAAAAAAACCTTGACCGGAATTAATAATTTCAGTAAGAGGGTCTAAAGGGTCCAAATTTAAACTGAGTAATAATATTAATTATAAAGGGTTAAAGAAATGAAAAATTAAAACTTATAAAAGAAATAACCAGAACCATCATATATCTAAACACAAAAAAGGATATTCAATGCTATCTTCAAAGGGTATTTTTTTTTAGACATGCAAGTAGACGTACAAAATACTACTGTTCTTTCCTCAGACGGATCATCTATAAAACTTGGTGAATACTCAGGTGAAGTGATTTTAATTGTTAATGTAGCTAGTTATTGCGGAAATACTGCTCAGTATGAAGATCTCCAAAAACTGCACGATTTATATTCAAGCAAAGGCCTAAGAATACTTGCATTCCCCTGTAATGATTTCGGAAAACAAGAACCCGACTCTCTTTCAGAAATAAAAGATTTTTGCACCATAAAATATGGAGTTAAGTTTGAAATCTATGAAAAAGTTCATGCCAAAGGCAACACCACAGAACCATACACGACCCTTAACAAAGTTGAGCCTGAAGGAGATGTTGAATGGAATTTCGAGAAGTTTCTGATAGGAAAAGATAGTAAAGTAATTGCAAGATTCAAACCAGGTGTTAAACCTTTTGACGAAAACTTAATAGCAGCTATCGAAGTAGCTTTAGATTCATAACAACCTTCATATAATTCAAATTAAAAATTAAAAAGTACATTCACTCATATTGACTTAAAATAATCAAATTATTGCCTAAAGAATTATTGGTATTAAAAACCTGTTTGATAATATTCAATTAATATAATTTTTATTTATTATCTGAATTAACATCTACATTTATTATTTCATCTTT
>QCQN01000018.1 GCA_003212175.1 Prochlorococcus sp. AG-449-P16 | reverse complement strand
TGTTGATGAATTATATGAAAAATTTAATGGAGATAGTCTTCTTGAATCGATAGATTTTGAAAAGAATAACAATATACTAATAATCCAATCTCTATCAAAAACAGCTGGTTTGGCTGGTTTAAGAATAGGTTTTACTTTTGGCAATAAAAATTTAATTAATTACATTAATAAAGTTACAGGACCATATGATGTAAATAGCTTTGCCATAACGGCAGCATTAGCAGCACTTAAAGACAAATCATACATTGATAATTATGTTTTAGAAGTAAAAAAAGCAAGGGAATGGATTTTAAATAAATTTAAATCAACAAAAATCAGAACTCATTTTAGTGGTGGTAATTATTTCTTAATTTGGCCCAAAAAAGATCCTAAAATTTTGATACAACAGATGAGAGAAAAAGGTATTCTTATCAGAAGTATGGAAAACAAAAAAGATATCGATAAGTCAATAAGGGTAAGTATAGGTAATTTAGAGCAAATGAGTTTTTTTTGGGATAATTACAAAGAATTAGATTTATTGATTTGATCACTTAAAAAAAAAATAGTATTTCTTCTAATTGTTTTTGAGTTTATTTGAAACTCTTTTCCAACATACTTTATATTAAAATCATTCATGTTTTCAAGAAATAAATCTGCATTTGAATAGTCGCAATTTTCATTTTTTTCTTTTTGATTGGCAAAGTGCACAGGGATAACTATCGAAGGTTGTAAAGTTTTAACGATTTTTGAAGCCTCTATGCCATCATATGATTTTTTACCTCCTCCAATTGAAATAAATAAAATATCTGGACGAGCTAGGACTATTTGACTATTAATATCCATATCACCAGCTGCTCCTGACATATGAACTATTTTTAGATTGTTCTGCTCCCAACTCCAAACAGTAGCCATTCCAAACCTTCTTCCTCCCATCCTGTCATGAGGCATAGCTATTCCATTTAATAAAATATCTTCAAATTTATAGATTCCTGGCTCAACAAACATTAATTGATCATTATGATTGAATCCTTCATCTGCAAGTTTAGAACTAGCTAAAATAAAATCTGCTTTAATATCTTTTGGCTCATCTAAATTACTTGCACAACCAGTAGCCTTAAAGGGATTTATAAGAATTGATTTTCCGTCTCCTCTTATTAAAAAACTGCTATGACCTAAACTTTTTAAAAATAAATTTCCTGCGAATGCTGAGGAAGTTTGTAGAAAGCTAAATAATAGAAAAATAAGAATTTTTTTGATTTTGATGTTCATAATATGAATTAGTTAATATTTTACTTTTGTTCTGCCATTTTTAGAAAATTACTAATTAATTGATGACCAAATTGTGTCAAAACGCTTTCCGGGTGGAACTGTACGCCGTGCAAATGATGGAATTCTTTATGAGAAATAGCCATAATAGTTGAGTCTTCTAAAGTAGCTGTGATTTCAAAACAAGATGGTAGAGAATTTTGATCCACTATAAGACTATGATATCTTGTAGCCACAAATGGGTTTTCAATACCTTGAAACAAACCTTTTTTATTATGAAAAATTTTAGATGTTTTACCATGCATAAGTTCTTTGCCAACTATTACCTTACCTCCAAAAGCTTGAGCCAAAGCTTGATGACCTAAACAAACTCCTAATATTGGAATTTTATTAGATAATTGTTGAAGTATTGGAAGACAAATTCCAGATTGATCTGGATTCCCAGGACCTGGAGATAATAAGATACCACTAGGATTTAGTTTAATAATTTCGTCTAAAGTAATTTCATCATTTCTTTTCACTATTAAATCTTTAGTTATTTCATGCTCCACAGAAAGTTGACCTAGATATTGAACAAGGTTATAAGTAAAACTATCGTAATTATCAATAACAAGAAACATATTTAAATGGATTTAAAATAACAATTTTATTTTAGGAACAAAGATATATACAGCAATAATAACAGAATTAATGGAAGCTAATAATACTGCTCCTGCAGAAGTATCTTTTGAAATTTTAGCCAAACTACTAAATTCTTTTTTCACTACTAAATCAACTATTGATTCAATAGATGTGTTTAATATTTCTAATATTAAAACAGACATGATTGTTGCAATCAAAATTAAATAATTACTAAGACTAATTTTGAGTAAAAAACCAATTATTAAAGTTGCAACTGCAAAAATTAATTGAATTTTAAAATTTCTTGAGGTTTTTAATACGTAAATAATTCCACTGAAAGCATACTTAAAACTTATAAATACATTAGTAGAAGTTTTGTATGATTCTTTTCTATTTTCTAAATAGTTTATTTTTTTTCCCATTGATTTTTAATCTAATCGAGTAATTAAATATTCCTGAAAATTTAACATATTATCTAATTCAAGGTCATCATTATGTTGCCATCCAAGAAGATGTAAGAATCCATGGCTTGCAAGCCATAACATCTCTTTATATAAAGAGTGTTGATATTCATATGATTGTTTAATTGCCATATCCAATGATATGAATATATCCCCCAATTCTATATGTTCTAAATCACTTAAAGATTCATTATAAAAAATAGGAAAAGATAAAACGTCAGTTGGTCTATTTTTGTTCATCCACTTCTCATTCAAAGAAGCAATTTCCGTATTATTTATTATTTGCAAGCCCAGTGAAAACGATTTTTTTTTGTAGATATATTTTGATGATTCGTAATCATTTTTTTCTATTAAAGCCTTTACCCAAGATAAAAATACTTTCTCCCAAAAACTAGATTCACAAATAAGCTTACTTTGAGTATCTTGAAACTTATTTGAAATTTGAGAAAAATCCTTACATTGAAAAACCAAATCTAAATTTATTTCAGAAATAATTTTTTCTTCCATATATTCTTATACAGGAATATTGGGCTTACCTATTGTGGCAACAAGTATTAATATCCCAATTAAAACAAGAAAGGTTATTGAAAAATGAGAAATACTTTTTGAACCCTTCCTTACCATGTTTCTCATAGCAAGCTTTATAAAACTTGGAGGAGCAACTTTTTTTTCTAAATTTTCGTTTTTAGTTTCCATTAATTATTCAATAGATTCGTTAGAAGAAATATTCATTCGTAATAATTCATGAATGAATGGTTCGAGCCCACCATCTAAAACACTAGCCAAATCGTTAGTTTCCTGCATAGTCCTTAGATCTTTTACCATTTGATAAGGGTGGAAAACATAATTTCTTATTTGATTGCCCCATGCAGCTTCCACAATATCACCTTTAATATCAGCAACTTCAGCAGCTCGTTGTTCTTTAGCAATCACTAGAAGTTTAGACTTAAGAAGTAGCATAGCTTTTTCTTTATTTTGTAATTGAGATCTTTCTTGAGTGCATCTTACTGAAATCCCTGAAGGCAAATGAACAATTCTTACTGCAGTTTCTACTTTATTAACATTCTGTCCTCCAGCTCCACCGGATCTACTCGTTGTAATTTCTAAATCTTTTTCAGGTATATCAAGTGAAATATTGTCATCTAATTTTGGCATAACCTCAACCCCAGCGAAGCTTGTTTGTCTTTTACCATTAGCATTGAAAGGTGAAATTCTTACTAATCTATGAGTTCCTTTTTCATGTTGAAGATAGCCATATGCATATTTCCCATCAATTTGAAAAGTTACACTTTTAATACCTGCTTCTTCTCCTTGAGATAATTCGTTGATTACGAGGCTCATTTGATTATTGTCGGCCCATCTTGAATACATTCTCAATAATATCTCTACCCAATCTTGTGCATCTGTTCCGCCGGCACCTGAATTAATTGAAACTATTGCTCCTTCCTTATCATATTCACCACATAACAATCTTTCAAATTCCCATTTATCTAAATTATCTTTTAATTGTTTTAAACCTTGCCTGGATTCTAAAATCATTTCTTCTTCAGGTTCTAAAGAATAAAGCTCAAGAGATGCTTTAGCATCAGAAATAAAAGTTTTCCATTTATTTAATAATTCGAGTTGATCTTTGATATCATCGAGGATTAACATTTGTTTTTTTGCCTCTTCCTGATTATCCCAAAATTCAGGGTTAGCAGAAATTTGCTCTAATTCTCTTCTTTTGGCTTCTAGTCTTGGAACGTCAAAGACAATCCTGAGCATTGCCCAGGCGCTTTGTTAGTTCCGAAAGATCTTTTTTGAACTCTGAAATATCTATCAAAATAGAATTTAATCGTTATTTATAATCTAACAAGCACTTTTGTTTAATAGTATAAACTAAGTATTATTTTTAAAAAATGTCTAAAGTTGAAATTTATACCTGGCAATATTGTCCATTCTGTATTCGAGCAAAATCATTACTCAAGAAAAAAAATATAAATTTTACTGAATATAAAATAGATGGCGATGAAGATGCAAGAGCATTAATGACTGAAAGAGCTGATGGCAGAAGAACATTACCTCAAATTTTTATAGATAATAAGGGTATCGGGGGTTGCGATGAACTCTACAGTTTAGAAAATCAAAATAAACTAGACATATTATTAAAATAGATCCTATGAAATTTCTATTCGTAATAGATCCAATAAAAAATATAAACCCTTTAAAAGATTCATCTGCTGCTTTAATGCAAGCATCATCAAAAAAAAATATTGAAATCTGGAGTTGTACTCCGCAAGACCTTGAGGCTAGGGGTGATGAGGTATGGGCATCTTCTCTAAAAGTTGAAGTAAATCCTTGGATTTCTTTCAAAGAGAATAATTGCATACCCCTCGCGGAATTTAATTGCATTTGGATGAGAAAAGATCCTCCTGTAAATGAGGCTTATTTATATGCGACCCATCTCTTAGAGGTTGCCGAAAGAAAGGGAGTAAAAGTAATTAACAAACCTTCGTCATTAAGGGCATGGAATGAGAAGTTAGGTGCCTTGAGATATAGCCACTTAATGGCCCCAACTATCGTTGCGAGTAAGGTAAAAGATCTTATTAATTTTGCAGATATAAATAAGGAAGTTGTCATAAAACCCCTTGGTGGAAAAGGTGGTCAAGGTGTTATTAGGATAAATAAAAATTCCCCCGGAATTAAATCAATTATTGAATTAATAACTTCTCAAGAAGAATTACCCGTCATGATGCAAAAATTTATCCCTGAAGTCAAAGAGGGTGATAAAAGAATTATTATTGTAAATGGTGAAGCAATAGGATCTATAAATAGGATTCCTCAAGGAGGAGATTTTAGGAGTAATTTAGCAATGGGAGGTAAGGCTGAATCAACAATGTTAACTGAAAAAGAAAAAACTATCTGCTCAGAGTTATCTCAGCACTTCAAAGATGAAGGTTTGTTTTTTGTAGGTATTGATGTAATAAATGGAATGCTTAGCGAGATTAATGTAACCAGTCCAACAGGTTTAAGAGAAATAGAAAATTTATCTAATAAGAATGTTTCAGAGGAAGTTATTGAAAAATTAATGGAAATTATTTAGTATTTTTAGCGAAAAATATTTGTTTGACTATAGTTTCAAATTTTAATTTAATCTCATCTATTTCTTTCTCAACAACAGATCCTGAAACTATACCTGAGCCAGCAGTGAATTCAATATTTTCTTCAAAATATCTTGCGCCTCTAATGGCTACAAGAAATGATGCATTTCCCGATGCATCAACCCAACCCATTGGGGAAGCATAATTTTCTCTTGGGAAAGACTCAAGAGTGTTTATCCAATCCAATGCTTCATTTTTTGGGTATCCACAAACAGCCGGAGATGGATGCAAATTTTTAAGCAACTCAAAAGGACATATATTTTCAACTTTAGAGAAAATGAATGTTTGCAAATGAGAAATATCTCCAAATGAATTTACCTTGACATCACTTTTTTGAAAGTTTTTTATTTTTGAAACTTCCAAACATTTAATCAAATACTGTATTACATAATTATGTTCCTTTAAGTCTTTAGAACTTCTTATGAGGTTCTCAAAATCTGAATTAGTCGAGATGGTTCCAGCTAGAGCCTCTAAAGTTAAATTAGGTTTAGCAAAAGAAAATAATTTTTCTGGAGATGCTCCAAACAAAATATCCTTACTATTCCTTTTCCAGACGTATCTGCATGTATTTGGTTGATTTTTTTTTAATCTTTTTAAAATTTCTACTAAATTTAACTTATTTTTAAGTTTTATTTTAATCCTATTGGCTAAAACTATCTTTTCGAGGATACCTTTTTCTACTAATTGAATTCCTCTATTTACTACTTTTTTCAAATTTATATTAGAAGTTTCTAGGGAGGTTAAGAAATCATCAATAATAGGAAAATCAAAACTAGTTTTTAATCTAGATATTTTTTCTAATTCTGAGCCAGAATTAATAACTTGATTTCTAATTGCCCATATTTCTTCAATTAATGTTCTTAATGATGACTGACCTTCAACGTGAGCATTGATTCTTAACCAACAATTATCATTGCTTTTTATAATTAATATTTTTGGTAAAATAGCTTCCAAACTTGGAACATCTGAGAATACATTCTTATTATTTAAATTTTCAGAAAAAGAAAATAAATAAATTATTTTTGAAAGTGAGGAAATATTTGATTCATTTGTTAAATTAATTAAATTTTTAAAATTCTCAGAATTAAACTCTTTTGCTACCTCAAATCTTTTTGGACCATCCAAAGTAACATATTTACATTTATCGAAAGCAATGTATGAGATGTCTTCAGATTCCTCCCAAAATGAAGAAAACTGGTATTTATTTAAAAACAACTCATATACTTGAAATAAATCAATACAGGGAATCTCAACACAAATACTTACTAATCCAGAATTTTCCACTTTCTTATCGAAGGTGGAAAGTACATCTATTAAAAAATCTGTAAATTTTAAATCATTTTTCATTACTTATTGAAAATAACTAAAAATCATGCAATAAAGTAAAAAATGTAACTCAATTTATAAACTTCATTCAATAATGATTGAATTTTTTTGTTAATTAAAAATGGATGAAAATAAAAAGAAATTATGGAAACAAGCAATAAAATGGCCTCTTTATTCTGTTGCAATACTTCCGGTCTTTATTACAGGGGCTTATTTACTCAATCAATATGAAAAAGTAAAAATATATAATTTGATTGCATTTACGTTAGCTGCGATTTTGATATTACTTTGGGAAAATCTAACTAATGATTTATTCGACGCAGAAAAAGGAATCGATGAATTTAAATTCCATTCAATTGTAAATCTCATAAATAATAAAAAAATAATTTCATTTATTGCATATACATCTTTAGTTATTGGTTTATTAATAATTTCAATTATTTCTGTATCAACAAACATAAACATTTTGATTTTGGTTTCAGCTTGCTGCTTCTTAGGATATTTATACCAAGGGCCTCCTTTTAGATTTGGCTATCAAGGCTTAGGAGAACCATTATGTTGGCTTGCATTTGGACCTTTTGCTTACTCTGCAGTATTAATTGCTTTAAATCCTTCCAATATTTACATCGTAAATATCCCTTGGAAAATCTCTTTATTACTTGGCTCAGGGCCTTCATTAGCAACGACACTAGTATTATTTTGTTCTCATTTTCATCAAATTATTGAAGATAAAAAGCATGGAAAAAATTCACCGTTAGTTCGCTTAGGAGCAAAAAAAGGTTCTCAACTTGTGCCTTGGATAATTTTTACAATTTATAGTTTTCAATTTTTCACCATAGTTACTGGATTTATACCAGTTTTTTGTATTCTCTATTTAATTAGTTTTCCTCAAGCATTGAGACTGATAAATTTATTACAATCCTCATACAAAATACCTTCAGCAATAAAAAATTGCAAATTCATCGCGATAAAATTTCAAACTCTTAATGGAGTTGGCTTGATAACAGGATTAATTTTTAATTACTTGATTAATAAATGAACCTAAAATTTCAAAAAAAGTCTTATTGCTTTTATTTATCCTCAAAAGTGGAAAATTCTAAAGAAACTTACCTTAAAAAATCGGGTTGGATAATTAAACTAAGCAATTATGATAAAAAAATTGGATTTGGAGAAGTTGCACCTCTACTAAAAAAAGACTTAAAAAAATGTGAAGAACAACTAAATATGATCCCTGAGTATATAGAACTTTCAAATTTATCTGAGCAAATAAATATTTTTCACCCATGTATTCAATCTGCAATCAATTCAGCTTTAGCAGAAATAAATGGAACAATAATTTTTAAAGAAAACTATTTTTTTGATGAAATTGATCAAACAGCCATGCTTTTAAATCCTAATAATGTCATTTCAGATTTAAATGAAATTAAAAAAAAACAATCTAATTTTGGAAAATCAATAACCATAAAATGGAAAGTAGCTTTGAAAAGTAATAATGAGGAAGAAGCAACTTTAGAAGAAATATTAAGTCAAATTGATAATAATACTAAATTGAGGATAGATGCTAATGGTTCTTGGGGAAGGGAAATAGCTAACAGATGGGCTGATATTTTGAAAGATAATAAAAATATAGATTGGTTTGAACAACCTCTTTCTGTTGATGATATTGATGGACTAAAAGAACTTACCAAAAAAATTCCAATAGCTTTAGACGAATCACTTTTAAAATTTCCAACTTTGATTGATGAGTGGAAGGGTTGGCAAATTCGAAGACCCTCTCAAGAAAAGAATCCAGATAAGCTTTTAAGAGACTTAGAAAATAAAAAAGCTTTAATATCAATAAGTACTTCATTTGAAACTGGAATAGGAAGGAGATGGCTTTATCATCTATCAACGCTACAGTTACAAGGACCAACACCAAAAGTTCCTGGTTTAGCAATGAATAAGTTCCCTAAATCTTTCCTATTTTTAAATGAAGCACAAAAGATATGGGATCAACTATGAAAAGTAAAATTCATATTATTGAAGTTGAAAATAATGAAACTCAATCCATAGAGAAAATTATTGAGAAAATGAGAGGAAATGAAATAATTTATATAAAAAACAAATTTGATAAAAACGTAGAGGTTATAGATTCGATCAATGAAAATGGTCCTGCAATTATCTTAAAAAGCAGTGGGAGCAGTGGTAAACCTAGAAAATGTTTTCACCATTTAGATAATCTCAAATTATCTGCCTTTACATCTGGGCAATGGCTAAAAGAACAAGGATTTGAATTACAAAAATGCTTAATTTTTAATACTTTACCTCTCAACCATATAAGTGGATTAATGCAAATTGTTAGAAGTCAAACTTGGGGATGTGATTTTATTAATATTTCTCCAAATTTAATAAAAGAAACTCGAGAACTTTTACTTTTGACAATTAAATCTAAAAAAAACAAAAAATACTTGATTACATCATTAGTACCTACCCAATTAAAAAGACTTTTAGCTGAAAAAGATGGCATAAATTGGCTAAAAATTTTTGATTTAATTTGGGTAGGTGGAGCTTCAATTACCCGCGAAACTGCAAAAAAATGTATAAAGGAAAAAATAAAATTAGCACCTTGCTACGGCTCAACTGAAACAGCAGCAATGGTTACAAGTTTAAAACCTAAAGAATTCTTAATGGGTTTTGAAAATGTTGGAGAAATACTACCTGATACAAAAATAAGAATAAATGAAAAAGGATTAATTGAGATAAAATCAGCCAGAATTGGAATCGAAATAATAGACTCTTCAAAAACTAAAAATTTCCAAAATAAACATGGGTGGTTTCAAACAGGTGATTTAGGTGAAATTAGTCAAATCAATAATTCTTCATATTTAAAGTTTATTGGAAGAATTGATAAAGCTTTTAATTCAGGAGGTGAAGTCGTTTTCCCAGAAGTAATAGAATCTCGATTAAATGATTTTATTATGAAAGAGAATATACCAATTAATAAATTCAATATTTCAAAATTACCCGACAAATTGTGGGAAAATAAAATTAAAATAATTGTTGAATTTAAAGAA
The DNA here is from genome assembly GCA_003212175.1 of Prochlorococcus sp. AG-449-P16. Lineage (GTDB taxonomy): Bacteria > Cyanobacteriota > Cyanobacteriia > PCC-6307 > Cyanobiaceae > Prochlorococcus_A. Next base: position 8,778 of record QCQN01000018.1, on the reverse strand, counting down.
CTTACAAATCATAAAAATATTCAAAATTCATTAAATTTATTAAAAAAATTTTCTCAGAGTTGGCCTAAACATGAAAAACCTGAAAAATGGGTTGTTAAAAACAAAAATACCAGTACAGAAAAAATAAACTATAAATTTAGAAAATAATTAGCATTCTTTCAAATTTATACTTACATTTGAAGCCTCTATCCATCTTTCCAAATGATCGGGAAGTTCTATTTTATTTCTTGAATCAACATCTAAAGAACAATGTATTATTTTTCCTTCTGCTACTTTGTTTTCATTTTTTATAAAAAAGCTATTTACTTGGAACAAATGAGTATTAATTTTATGAGGGGCAATTTTTACTTTTAAGAAATCTCCTATTTTTATAGGCTCAAGAAAGTTCGCTTCGCAATTTACTATCGGAAAAATAATTTGACTTTTACGTGTAGAAAAATCTGGGAAAATATCTTGATAAGGAATACCATATATTTCCATGCTCTCTTCCCAAGCTTCGTGTGACCATTTTAATAAGTTATGAAAATGAATTACACCTGCAGAATCACAATCACCAAATCGTACTTTCTTCTGCAATATTAACCAATCAGAGGGTTTCATTTGCAGAACTTATCTATCTACAGATCCCATGATGACATCTATCGAACCAAGGATTGCCATAATATCTGCAATTTTGGCGCCTTTAAGAATATGAGGCAATATTTGCAGATTATTTAAATCAGCTGCTCTTATTTTAAATCTCCATGGAGTTACTTCATTATTTCCTTGAATGAATACACCTATTTCTCCTTTCCCGGACTCTAATCTTGTATACAATTCTCCATTAGGAATTTTAAAAGTTGGAGCAACCTTCTTCGCTACATATTGATAGTCGATACCAAATATTTCACTCTTCTTATCTTCAGTAGCCATTTTTTGAGCTTCTAAATTTTCTGTTGGACCACCTGGAATCATTTTGCAGGCTTGGCGAATGATGCTTAATGATTGCCTCATCTCTTCAACTCTTACTCGATATCTCGCATAACAATCTCCTTCTTTTTCTGAAGCAATTTGCCAATCAAAATCGTCATAACATTCATAACTATCGACTTTCCTTAAATCCCAAGACACTCCAGATGCTCTAAGCATTGGCCCAGACAAAGACCAATTAATTGCCTGATCACGTTGTATTGTTCCAAGACCTTCAATTCTTTTTCTAAAAATTGGATTATTTGTGATTAATTTTTCGTATTCATCTATTTTAGGACCGAACCAATCGCAAAAGTCTATACATTTTTCTAACCATCCGTATGGAAGATCACATGCGACACCTCCTATTCTGAAGAAATTATTATTTATTAGCCTTTGTCCAGTAGCAGCTTCCCAAAGATCATAAATCATTTCTCTTTCTCTAAAAATATAGAAAAATGGAGTTTGAGCTCCTACATCTGCTAAAAAGGGACCAAGCCATAAAAGATGATTAGCAATACGATTAAGTTCCAACATAAGAACTCTTATATAACTAGCTCTTTTAGGAACTGCAATATTAGCTAATCTTTCAGGAGCATTTACTACAATAGCTTCATAAAACATTCCTGCCGCATAATCCATTCTGCTTACATAAGGGACATACATAACATTTGTCCTATTTTCGGCTATCTTTTCCATTCCTCTATGCAAATATCCAATTACGGGCTCACAATCAATGACATTCTCACCATCAAGAGTTACAACTAATCTTAAAACCCCATGCATTGAGGGATGATGAGGGCCAAAATTGACCACCATTGGTTCTGTTCGAGTCTCTAACTGAGCCATTCAAAATTAAACTTCTAATTAAATCTTAGTCGAAAGTTATGCAAACTGACCTATCTGATTCATCTTTTTTCAATCATAAATCAGTTATGACAGATGAGATTATGGCCTCAATAGAGCATTACCCATTAATACATAACAAGCAACTTAAAGGAATAGACGCAACTTTAGGCGGAGGTGGGCACTCTTACCATTTATTGAGAAAATATTCGGATTTAAATATAATTGGGCTGGATCAAGATCCATTCGCGAGACAATCAGCATCAAAAAAACTTTATGAATTTAAAAATAGGATCGATATAAGGGCTTCAAATTTTGCGGATTTTGAACCAAAAGAAAAAGTGTCTTTTGTGATTGCAGATCTTGGAGTAAATAGTAACCAAATTGATGACCCTAAAAGAGGATTTAGTTTCCAAAAAGATGGTCCACTTGATATGCGTATGAATCCTCTTCTTAAGGTGGATGCAGAGAAGCTAATTAAGACTTTAGATGAAAAAGATTTAGCTAACTTAATTTACAAATATGGAGATGAGAGATTATCAAGAAAAATTGCTAGGAAAATAAAAATGGATTTAAAGTTAAATGGGCAATATTCTGGGACAAAAGAGCTAGCATATTCCATAGCAGGTTGCTTCCCACCAAAACAAAGATATAAGAAAATACACCCAGCAACTAGAACATTCCAAGCACTAAGAATTGCTGTTAATAAAGAAATTGAAGTATTAGAAAAATTTTTGCAAATTGTACCTAATTGGCTATCGCCAGGCGGAATTATTTCTATTATTAGTTTTCATTCCCTAGAAGATAGGTTAGTTAAAAATTCTTTTAAGAATGATCAAAGACTAAAAAATCTGACAAAAAAGCCAATAACTCCCTCCGAACAAGAAGTAGAAATAAATAAAAGAGCTAGAAGTGGAAAATTAAGAGTTGCTCAATTAAATTAGTTAGCCAATAATTCTTAACGCAATAATTTGATTGTACTAGTCAGTATTTGAATTGCTTGTTTTATATCATTTGAACTAGTGCTTAATCCAATACTTAATCTTAAGGAAGATTCTGCTTCTTTAAAGGTTCTACCCAAGGCAAGTAAAACGTGAGAAGGTTCACCATTACTACATGCCGATCCACTAGAACAAATTATTTTAGATTTTAAAAGTTTATGAAACTTTGCTCCGTTTAAATCCAATACAGTTAAATTCAAATTGTGAGGTAACCTTTTTTTTAAGGTGCCATTAATTAATAAACCAGAATTATTTTCTAACAACCCCTCCAAAAGGTTATTTCTATACAAAAATAATTTCTCAGCATTCTTTTTTTGATTAAGAACGGCTATCTCTATTGCCTTAGCAAAGCCTACTACTAGAGGGAGAGGCAATGTGCCAGATCTTAGACCATATTCCTGCCCCCCACCAACAATTAAAGGTTCCAGATTAATTTCCTCATCAATCAAAAGAAGTCCTATCCCTTTAGGACCATAAATTTTATGGGAACTCATCGTTATCATATTTACATTTGATAAGAGATCGTTTAACTCGATATAGCCTAAACATTGTGCAAAATCTGAGTGTAAAGTTATTCCTCTCGATTTACATATTTTTGAAATGTTATCTATAGGCTGAATAACTCCTATTTCGTTATTTGCCAACATGATACTAACCATAAATGTATCTTCTCTTATATTTTTTTTGAACTTTTCTTCTGAAATTAAGCCATCTAGTTCAGGATTAATTTCTGTAACCATAAATCCCTCTTCTTTGAGTTGGTTTAAGGGTTCAAGTACAGCTTTATGCTCTGTCTTTAAGGTAATAATATGTCCATAACTTCCTGTTTTTTTATAGTAATTTCTTGCTAATCCTATTAAGGCTAAATTATTAGATTCTGTAGCTCCACTTGTAAAAATAACCTTTTTATTATTAAGAAATAGACTTTGCTGTATTTTTTCTCTAGAGGCTTCCAATATAGCGCCTGCATTTATGCCCGCCAAATTGGATTTGCTTGAGGGATTGGAAAAAATCTCACTCCAAAAAGGTTTCATAGAATCAACAACAACTTTTGAGCAAGGAGTTGAAGATTGATAATCTAGTAGTATGGGAGTTGATAGCATTATATTTATTATATAAAATTCTCTTTATTACTAAAACTTAAATTCAAGAATTTAAAAAATGAACGAAATTAATCAAATAAATAATGAAACAGAAAGAAAATCAAGAATTTTATTAGTTGATGATGAACCTGGTTTAAGAACAGCTGTTAAAACATTTCTAGAAGATGAAGGCTTTGAAATATTTATTGCAGTTGATGGAGAGGATGGTTGGGAAAAAGCTCAAACAATTTTTCCTGATTTGATAATTAGCGACATTATGATGCCCCGAGCTAACGGTTATGCTTTATTAGAAAAAATTAGAGAAGATGAAAAATTAGGAGGAACTCCCGTTATTTTTCTAACCGCAAAAGGAATGACCCTTGACAGAACAGAAGGTTATCTTGCAGGAGTCGATGATTATATTTCCAAACCTTTCGACCCCGATGAATTAGCTGCAAGAGTTAAAAATGTGATCAGCAGACAAGAACGTTTACTAAAAGAAGCAGCAAGATTTGCAGATATTGATGTAAGCAAAATGGCGAAGCAAATTACTGAAATTAAATCTATGCTCACAGACCAAAATCCCACCAATTCAGAAAATAAAATAAATCTTCCTAGTTTTACTCCAAGAGAAGCAAGTGTGCTTCAACTAGTAGCAGAGGGACTGATGAATAAGGAAATTGCGAGACAGCTTGAAACATCGATTAGAAATGTTGAAAAATATGTAAGTAGACTTTTTATCAAGACAGCTACATCTAGCCGAACCGAATTGGTTCGTTATGCACTTGAAAATCACCTAGTTAAATAGACTGTTTAATTTTTTTCGAATTCAATTAGTTTTGAAAAATAAAAAGGAGCTTTATTTAATTTCTTTTTAACTACCCTAAATCCTCTTTCTTTAGCAGCATTAATAATGCCCTTTTCTTTTAATGTATAGGCTCTTGTTGTTTTACTTGGCCCAGGAAATAATTTCCCAATATTTTTTAGGACAGCAAGAACTGGAGTATATGGAGCAAAGCTAACAATTAGTTTTTCCTTGCTTAAATCGCATAGATGTTGGACCATTTCTTCTGCGACCGGTTGAGGATAATGAATAAATACATCCAAACAAACAACGACATCAAATAATCCCTTTAATTGTTCCAGATCACAGACTTTATATTTGATTTTGACTTGATTTAAACCTAATTCATTAATGCGCTTCTTTGTTTCTTTAATCATTTCAGAAGAGATATCACTTACCTGTAATTCTTTTATACCTAGTTTAAGTAATGGTATTGATAGACTGCCAACACCACATCCTGCATCACAATAACTTTTTTTTGTTAGTTCAGGATAATTTTTAATGTATGAGACTACATCATCTACAGTCTTTTGATGTCCTTTCCTAATATTTTTCTGCACTGTATTAACGTCATCAGATTTGCTATAAATTTTGTTCCATCTTTCAAAACCAGTGCCGTTAAAATACTCCCTAACTTCACTTTTTTCGATAATCTTATTTGACGACATAATATCCTATGAAATTTATTATTTTATACTAACTAACTGGCGCTAAATTAATTGCGCGCCATTATAGGAAAGAATTGATTTGTTATTTTGTCAGAATTGAATTCTAAAGATATTTATAAAATCGCTGTCTTAATGGGGAGTGATTCAGATCTAAAAACATTGAAACCTGCTATTGATATTTTGAGGGAATTCGAAATAAAAACGGAAGTTTGTATACTTTCTGCCCATAGAACCCCGTTCGAGATGATGGATTATGCAAAAAATGCAGAATCAGAAAATATAAAAGTAATAATTGCCGGTGCTGGTGGTGCCGCTCATCTTCCGGGAATGTTGGCATCTATAACTTATATTCCTGTCATAGGTGTACCAGTAGAGAGCAAGGCACTTAAGGGAATTGACTCTCTTTTATCAATTGTTCAAATGCCTGCTGGGATACCAGTAGCGACAGTGGCAATTAATGGAGGTCAAAATGCTGGATTATTGGCAATAGAGATGATAAGTTTATTCGATGAATCTATGAAAGTTAATCTAAAAAAATTTAGAGAAAAACTTCATAAACAAGTAAGAGATAAAAATAGTAAGTTATCGACTATTGGTACCGACAATTATCTTCAAAATCAATAAAATAATATTTTCTATTTGAACTTTTTAAGGAAATTTTCTTCTTGAAGATAATTCATAACTTGTTCAACAGAATCCTTTAAATCTAACGAACCTGTATCAACTACGATTTCTGGATTCTGAGGAGCTTCATATGGACTTGAAATCCCTGTAAAATCTTTAATTTCGCCCAAACGAGCCTTCATATAAAGACCTTTAGTATCCCTGTTTTCGCAAACATTGATATCTGCAGAACAATAAACTTCAATAAAATCCTTAGATCCAATAATTTTTCTCACCTTATCTCTATCTCTAATAAATGGCGAAACAAATGCTGTAATAGTTATTATCCCAGCATTCATAAATAAATTAGCAACTTCTCCAATCCTTCTTATATTCTCTTCTCTATCTTCATCCGAAAAACCAAGATCTTGGCATAAACCGTGCCTTATATTATCTCCATCCAAAACGTAAGTTGAAAAACCATCCAAATGTAAAGCTTCATTTAAAGCGTTGGCTAAAGTACTTTTACCAGAGCCCGATAAACCTGTAAACCAAATAACCATTCCTTTATGACCCCTCATTTTCTCCAACCTTTCTCTATCTACAGTTAAATTGTGCCACTTTATATTTGTTGAATTTGTTTGATCTTTTTCCTTCATTTTTTGAATCATCAAAATTAAAATCCTATCCTAACCCTTACTTCATAAATTATGGAATCCCTCTTTACGAAGAAACTCAATAGATTTAGATACCATATCACCCTGTAACTGAATATTTCTATCAATTAATGTTCCTCCAGTACCACAAAAAACTTTAATTTTTTTTAGCAATTCTTTTAATAGCATGTCATCAGTGATTCCTAAACCTCTAATTAAAGTAATCGTCTTACCCTTTTTCCCTTTTTTTTGTTTTGAAATATTTATTTTTGATCCTTCATTAAGATTTTCTTTTTTAGATGTTACCTCAAATTTATTTTCTTGATTATCAAATTCAATCCAATTCTTTTTTCCCATTATTTTCAATATAATCTATAGTTAATTAAGACTTATTCTATAGAAAAGTGGTAAGTACTTTTTCTCGCCAAGATCAAAATTATAAAAATGACGATTTAAATCAACCCTCTAGAGAGGGGAGATTTGGAAAATATGGTGGTCAATATGTTCCTGAAACATTGATGCCAGCACTTTTTGAGCTTGAAACAGCTGCAGCAAGTGCATGGAAAGATAAACTTTTTGTAAAAGAATTAAATCATCTACTTAAGACTTATGTAGGAAGAGAAACCCCACTTTATGAAGCTAAAAGACTTACTGAACATTACAAAACTAAACAAGCAACTGCAAGAATATGGCTTAAAAGAGAAGATTTAAATCATACTGGTGCTCACAAAATTAATAATGCCCTTGGACAAGCATTATTAGCAATAAGAATGGGAAAACAAAGGATAATTGCAGAAACTGGAGCAGGTCAGCATGGAGTTGCTACAGCTACTGTTTGTGCAAGATTTGGCTTGAAATGCGTCATCTATATGGGTGCTGAGGACATTAAAAGGCAATCTCTCAATGTCTTCAGAATGAAATTGCTTGGGGCTGAAGTAAAAGTTGTAAATTCTGGAACTGCAACACTAAAGGATGCCACGAGTGAAGCTATTAGAGATTGGGTTTCTAACGTAGAAACGACACACTATATTCTAGGATCTGTTGCAGGTCCTCACCCTTTCCCAAAGATTGTTAGAGATTTTCATGCAGTTATTGGAGAGGAAGCTAAAAAACAATGCCTTGAAGCGTTTGGATCTTTACCCGATATATTACTTGCTTGTGTAGGTGGAGGATCAAATGCAATGGGACTTTTCCATCCTTTCGTTAAAGAAAAATCTGTACGACTTATAGGAGTTGAAGCCGCAGGAAGCGGAGTGGATACTGACAAACATGCTGCAACTATCACTAAAGGGTCGGTAGGTATTTTGCATGGCTCAATGAGTTTGCTTTTACAAGATGATAATGGTCAAGTACAAGAAGCTCACTCCATAAGTGCAGGTTTAGATTACCCTGGGGTAGGACCTGAGCATAGCTATTTAAAAGATATAGGTAGAGCAGAATATGGATCAGTTACAGATCAAGAAGCTTTAAATGCTTTGAAACTTGTTAGTGAACTAGAAGGAATTATACCTGCACTTGAAACATCTCATGCCTTTGCTTGGTTAGAGAAATTATGTCCTGCTCTTGAAAAAGATACTCATATAGTTATCAACTGCTCTGGGAGAGGTGACAAAGATGTTAATACAGTTGCTTCTTCATTAGATATTTGATTAATACCTAGGAATTGTTGGGTCAATATATCTACTCCATCCATCAATGCCTTCCTCCAAATTCCATATTTCACTCACAATATTATTATCTATCGACCATTGACAAAAGTTATAACTTCTTATTCCTGCATGACATGTAACCACTATTTCTCTGTCTAATAAACCAACAAATATTTCTTCAACATATGAAGGTGTGACTTTACTAATTGGTATATGTAAAAAATCTCTGGAGAAATGAGCTATTTCTAGCTCTGACTGTTCTCTTACATCAATCAAAACTGGATCTTCTTTTTCAGAATTAAACCAATCATTGAGACTGGTAGCATTTATTGATTTTGGATAATTTCCCAATTGTAAGGAATAAATTACGTGTTATTTACAATTTAATAAATTAAGTTGCAGGAATAAGATTATTGTTAAAAATAAAAATAAACATTGAGAATGAAACTTAAAGTAGTAGCAATAATACTATTTTTTTCTT